>JANLSP010000286.1:0-3495 GCA_031362485.1 Novosphingobium sp. | reverse complement strand
TGCTCCAGCCAGAAAAGATGGCCGCGCTCAAGGCCGGATGAGTTGTTGCAGCACAAGTTCGTCTGCCACATCCATTAAGCCGCCGCCTTTAGGCACGACCTGCACTGCCACCTGATCCGCGCCGGCAGCCATGTGTTCGGCAATGCGCTGACGGATGGTCGCAACGTCTCCCCAGGCGAGCATGGCATCGGCAATGCGGTCCGAGCCACCATCGTCGAAATCTGCTTGGGTGAAGCCCATCCGCTCCATGTTGCGGCGGTAGTTGGGGATTGAACCGTGGCCGGTGGCGAGGCCCCGGCCAGCGGCTCGGGCGATGGCGGGATCGCTCTCGAGCATCACTTTCTGCTCGACCAGCAGCAGTTTGTCTGGCCCCAGAATTTTTCGCGCCATTGCCGTGTGCTCAGGCGTGGTGGCGAAGGGATGCGCGCCGTCGGCCAGTTCTTTCGCCAGCTCAAGCATCTTCGGGCCGAGCGCAGCGATAACTGTCAGCGGCCTTTCGGTGGGCTTCGGCCCTGCGTATGCAATGCCGCGCATCGCCTCGAGCCGGGCGCGCATGGACGCAAGCGGTTTGCCATAGGTGCCGCCGCGCATGCCCTCGACGATGAACGGATGCGAGACGCCCATACCCAGCAGGAAGCGCCCGTCCCATTGCTCGCAAAGCCCCATCTGGCCGCCGAGCATGGTGGTCGCATCGCGCGAATGGATGTTGGCGACGCCGAGCGCGACTTGCAGCCGATCAGTGGAGGCGAGAATTTTTGCCGCGAGCACCATCGGGTCGCTGCCCATGCCATCGTTGATCCACAGCGTCCCATAGCCCCAGCCTTCGATGCGCCGGGCGAAACTGGCGAGCTGGGCCGAGGTATAGCCGATAGTGTTGAGCCAGACGGCGAGGGGGTCGATTCTCATGGACGGCAGCCTAGGCCTGATGCCGCCATCGCTCCAGCGCTTTGCGCTGCCCATCGACCGGGGTAGCAAAGCGCCATGACAATACTGGCCCCGTCTATCGCCCATGGCCCGCCGTTGGATGACGAGCCCGGCATCGGCGCACTGACTATCGGAGGATATTTACGCGAGGTAGTGGCCCGGTATGGCCTGCGCGAGGCGCTGATTCTCAATGAGGACGGGCAGCGGATAAGCTGGAGCTATGATGAGCTCCTCGCCCGCTCGATGGGCTTCGCCCGGGCGCTGATCGCCGGCGGGGCAGGGCGCGATACGCGGGTTGGCATCCTGATGACCAACCGTCCGGAATTTCTCGCGGCATTATTCGGCACGGCGCTGGCGGGCGGTGTGCCGGTGGCGCTGAGCACATTTTCGACCCAGCGCGAGCTCGACCATTTGCTGCGCGCTTCGGAGGTCGCGCTGCTGGTTTATGAGCGCCAGGTGCTCAAGCAGGACTTTGCCGCAATGCTGGCCGAGCTTCGCGCTGAAACTGCCTACCCGGCATTGCCCAAGCTGGTTCCGCTCGATCAATGGGACGCATTGCTTGCGGGTGGCGCAGGCATCGCCGAAGGCGAGGTTCTGGCCCGCGCCGACGCCGTGCAGCCCACCGATCCGGGCGGAGTCTTTTTCTCCTCGGGCACCACCAGCCTGCCCAAGGGAATCGCCCATTCGCAGCGCGCCTTCGCCATCCAGTGGTGGCGCTGGCCGCGCATCTTTGCGATGCGCGAGCCGGTGCGCGCCTGGACGAGCAACGGCTTCTTCTGGTCGGGCAACGTGTCGATGGTGATCGGCTCGGCGCTTTCGACGGGGGGTGCCGTCGTGCTCCAGCGCTGGTTCGATGCGGAGGAGGCGCTGCGGCTGATCGAGACCGAGAAGGTCGCCTTCATCAACGGCCGCCCGCACCAGTGGGCGCGGATGTGCGAGGCGCAGGGCTGGGCCGGTGCCGATCTTTCGAGCCTCAAATATATCCCGCGCGGCGAAATGATCTGGCAGCATCCGAGTGTATCGACCGACTGGGAAGTGCCGATGTCCTTCGGCACCACCGAAACGATGACCATCTGCACCTCGTTCGAGGCTGACCAGAAGGGTGATTTTTATGCCGGAAGCATGGGCCTCGCACTGCCGGGCAATACGATCAAGATCGTCGATCCGCTGACCGGCGCGCCGGTGCCGCTGGGGACGCGCGGCGAATTCTGCGTGCGCGGACCGACACTGATGTCGGGATATCTCGGCAAGGATGTCGCGCAGTGTTTCGACGGCGAGGGCTTTTTCTGCACCGGTGACGGGGGGAGGATCGATGCGGAAGGGCGGTTCTTTTGGGAAGGGCGCATGACCGACATGATCAAGACCGGCGGGGCGAATGTCTCGCCGCTCGAGGTCGATGATGTGATCGTCCGGTTCCCGGGGGTCAAGCGCACGCAGACGGTGGGCGTGCCCGATGAACTGTTGGGTGAAATGGTGGTGAGCTGCATTGTGCCGATTGACGGCGCGGTGCTCTCGGAGAGCGCCATTAAGGCCTTCGTCAAAGTGGAAGTCGCCAGCTTCAAGGTGCCGCGCCGGGTGCTGTTCTTCACCGATGATGACTATGCGATCACCGGTAATGAGAAGGTCAAGTCGGCGCTCGTCAGGGAGCTGGCCGCCGCACGTCTGGGGATCGCACTATAGCGTCAGGCGAATTGCGCCAGTGCCTGCCTGCCCGCCGCCTCGCGCCAGTGATCGCTGCCGCCGGAAAGCTGCGCGTTGAGCATCGCGCGCTTCATGAACAGGTGGCAGTGATGTTCCTCGGTGAGCCCGATGCCGCCGTGCAGCTGGATCGCTTCCTCGGTTGTCTCAAGGTAGCAATCGTTTGCCAGCGCCTTGGTCACGCCGAGATCGGCAATGCTGGCGTCCAGATCGCTGGCGCGCTGCCACAACAGTGCTTCTGCTGCGGCGATGTGGGTCTTCAGGTCGGCGCAGCGATGCTTCAGCGCCTGGAACATGGCAATCGGGCGGTCGAACTGCCGCCGGGTCTTGAGGTATTCGACTGTCATATCGAGCGCGGCAGTGGCGCCGCCGAGCGAATCTGCAGCGATGCCAAGTTGGGCGAGGGGGGATATCCGGTCGTGAAGCATTTTTGCGGCCTCGCCTTCCGCTACCAGCAGGGCTGGATCGGGACGATAGCCTGAAAGGTCGATATCGAACATCCGGCGGGTTTCATCCCACAACTTGCGTTCGCTGAGCGCAACGCCGGGCGCGTCGGTGGGGATCAGCAGGTACTTTCCGGCAATTCCGGCGAGAACATGGCCCGCCATGTCGGCCTCGAAGAAGCCTGATAGGCGGCCGTCGAGCGCGCTGCCGCTGTCGCTTACCGCAGCTGGCAACATGTTGAGCGGCACATATTCGCCGCCGCAAATCCGCTCGATCCAGCCCTCGCCGTCAGCGAGGCTGGTGCTCGCGGCGATGCCTTCCAGTCCCAGCAGCGCCGGGATCAGCGGCGCGGTGCAAAGCACGCGGCCAAGTTCGAAATGGATTGCCACGGCGGCATCGCGGCCAAGCCCGAGCCCGCCCTGATCTTCA
>JANLSP010000254.1:0-3784 GCA_031362485.1 Novosphingobium sp. | reverse complement strand
CAGATGCTCGAGGAATGGGTCTATGACTATGACACCCTGCGGCGCTTTGCCCGCGATGCGGGAGGCAATCCGATCCCACGCGAACTGGTCGATAAGATGAACGCAGCGCGCTATTTCAACAGCGGCATGGGCGACATGGGGCAGCTGGCGCTGTCCAACATTTCTCTGAAGCTTCATCAGGCCCCGGCGCCGGCTGACCTGGGCGCCGAATTCAAGCGGCTCGATGCCCAGTACAACCTGATTGCGCCGATGGCGGAATCACAGCGGCAGGCGTCGTTCGGCCATCTCAACAGCTACAGTGCAATTTATTACACCTACCGCTGGTCGAAAGTCATCGCCGCCGATCTGTTCACCCAGTTTCAGACCAAGGGCCTGCGTGATCGGGCGACCGCAGACCGCTATCGCCGGCTGGTACTGCAACCGGGCGGATCGAAGCCGGCTGCAGTCTTAGCGTCAGAATTTCTCGGGCGGCCGATCAGTCTCGATGCCTACCGCGCGGAAATGGCGCTGAACAAATAGCGACTTGGCGCCGATCAGGGGAGCGGCTCGAAAGCGCCGCCGGGGACTGCCGAGCTGATCGGGCTTTCGCTGCCGTCGTCGGCCAGCGCGCTGACGCCGAAAATCCAGTCGTCGCCGCGCACGCCCTTGAAGGTGCGAGTCTGCTCTTCGCCGACGCGCGGGGAGAGACCTGAGAGTAGCAATTGCCCGTCAAAGGCCCTGCCCCAATCGGCCGCGTCGGTCCTGCGGCGATAGATGCGATAACCGGCAGCCCCGCTGGTGTGCTTCCAGCGCAGCACAGTGTCGGTGGAAACCGCCGCCGTGATGCTCGCCTGCGGCGGCATCGGGGCGCGCGCCAGACTATCAAGCACGGCCACGTTGAGCCGCGTCACCCCGGCGAGATAGGCGAAGTCCATCTCGTCCAGAGTATCGCCAAATTTCACCCCGCCTTCGGTCCGCACGTCCTGATGCTGATGTTCGTAGTCCTCGATCGCGGCGGAAAAGCGGATTGCGGGAAGCCCGGCATCCAGGAAGGGAATGTGGTCCCCGCCCCGCCCCATCCGGTCCGTGCGCCAGACCTGCCGCACAACCAGTCCGCGCTGCTTTTGCGCCACACCGGCGATGAAGCGTGAGAGACTGCGCGAAGGGCTGTCATTCTCGCCGCCAAACCGGCGCGCCGCAGCGCGGGTGGCTGCGCTGGCATCAGCGCGCGGGCCTTCTGAAAACACGCGGACATGCGCGTTCTCGACGAGCCCGTCAGACCCCCTCGAGCCACCGACAATATCGTTGTTGAGCACCGCCTTGACCGTCCAGCCCTGCGCCTTTGCCCAATCGGCCAGCAGCTTGCCGCCATGCAGACCCTGCTCCTCGCCCGAGAGCAGCGCATAGACCACGGTGGTGGGATAGCGGCGGCGCGAGAGCACGCGCGCAGCCTCGATCACCAGCGCCGATCCCGAAGCATTGTCATTCGCGCCGGGCGCATCGCTGGTGGCATCCATCTCGCCTGAGGCGCGGCTGTCGATATGGCCCTGCACAATGACAACCTCATTTGGCCGTACGCTTCCCTTCTGGATGGCGATGACATTGACAAGGCGCGTTGGCACCGGGATCCGCGCGCCGCTGACCATGGCCTCGGGTCGCGCGATCGTCAGGCACTCGCCACATTCACGCGAAATGGCGCGAAATTGCCCCTCGCCCCAGCGCAGCGACGCGCCGATACCGCGTTTCGGATCGTCCTGACTGGAGAGCGTGTGGCGCGTGCCGAAGCTGACCATGGCTTCGACATCGGCGCGCAGACGCGCCTCAGAGATCGCCTCGTCCCGCAATTCGTCGCGCCACGGCGCAGTCGCTTCCAGCGCCGGCCCCGGCGCTGCCAGGGCAACAAGCACGGCAAGAAGCGCGCGGTGCATGGCTCAGAAGCTGGCCGGCGCGTGGCCGTAGCGGTTGGGCCCTTCGGTCGATTTGCGCACCCCGAACCAGATCACCAGTCCGATCGCCAGCCAGCCGATCAGACCGGCTGCGCCTTGCGCACGGTACATGGCGGTGGGATCATTCATCGCGGCGGGATCGGTCATGGTCTCGACGATCCTGGCCATCTGCGCCGGCATCATCGCGATGCCAATCGCCTGCAGGCCGCCCGGGGCCAGTGCCCACCAGCCCGGCATGTCGCTGTCATGCAGGCGGCGAACAAGGCTGGCGGCGAGCAGCACAATGAACGCACCGCCAACAACCATGCTGACCCAGCCGACCGAACCAAGCATGCCGGTCATCGAATGCATGACTGCCTGTTCTGCCACATCCGGACCTGCCCCCGCCTTGGCCAGATCGACAATGCCGCTGAACATGTCGACCATCGCCGGGATCATCGCCAGAACCGTGACCACGGTGGTGACGACGTAGACGAACAACACATAATACCAGAACGTCTGCCGGGCATCGCGGCCCGAGAAGTTCAGCAGATTGGCAAGGCCATGCCTGATTGCGTCCAGCATCGTCAGTCCCCCTCAATAGGCGCGCGCTACATAGATCCGTTCAATTGCCGGTTTGCCAGTAAAAATGCAGGTCCCGGCCACAGGCTCGCCCTGCATCGGTGTGTTGCGGATGGTCAGCTTGAGCGCTTTCAGCCGCGCGACAACTTCGTCAAGCGCGGTGCCGGTCGGGCGCGACCAGCCAAGCTCGACCCAGCCGGGATAGCGCTGGCTCTCGGCAAAGTGTGCGGCAAGCGCAGCGAAACTGGTCACATCGCGCACGATATTGGCATCGCGACGCTGGGTGGCTTCGGCGTGAAGCGATCGCTGGATATCTTCGATTTCACCGGCAGCACTGGCGAGGAACTCTTCCCTGGCCTGACCGATGAAATTGGGTTTGCCATCCTCGCGCCACAGACGGTCGCGGCGCAGCACCGAGACCTGCCCGCCGGCGGCATCGCGGCCGCCGATCTCGAGGATCAGCGGGGCGCCTTTCTTGACCCATGCCCAGCGCTTTTGCGTCGCCTTGCCGGGGCGTTTGTCGAGCAGGACACGCATGGGCTCGCCCAGCGCCTGGCTGCCAGCGAGCGAGCTGCGCAGCTCCTCGCAATAGGCAAGCAGCTCCGCGTCGCCATCATCCTCGCGCAGCATCGGCAGGATGACGATTTGCTGCGGTGCGATGGCCGGCGGCACGCGCAGGCCGTCGTCGTCGCCATGGGTCATGATCACGCCGCCGATCAGCCGCGTCGATACGCCCCAGCTGGTCGTGTGACAGAGCGCGTGGCCGCCATCCTTGTCTTGATAGCGGATGCCCGCCGCCTCGGCGAAGCTGGTGCCCAGATAATGCGAGGTCCCCGCCTGCAGCGCCTTGCCGTCCTGCATCATCGCTTCGATGCTATACGTCGCTTCGGCACCCGGAAACCGCTCATGCTCGGGCTTTTCGCCCGCAATCACCGGCATGCACAGGGCATCAACCGCAAACGCCCGATACATCTCCAGCGCGCGCAAGGTCTCGGCCATTGCATCGGCTTTGTCGGCATGCGCGGTATGCCCCTCCTGCCACAGGAATTCGCTCGTGCGCAGGAACATCCGCGTCCGCATTTCCCAGCGGACGACATTCGCCCATTGATTGACCTTCATCGGCAAATCGCGCCACGACTGCACCCAGCGTGCCATCGCCGCACCGATCACCGTCTCCGAAGTCGGACGCACGACCAGCGGCTCCTCGAGCTTCGCGGTTGGATCGGGGATCAACCCGCCGTTCCCGTCCGCAATCAAACGGTGATGCGTAACCACCGCCATTTCCTTGGCGAAACCAT
>JANLSP010000228.1:0-13390 GCA_031362485.1 Novosphingobium sp. | reverse complement strand
CATGCTTCCGGGCATCGAAAGGCGGTTTGGCGTCCCTGCACCGATCATGATGGCGATTTGGGGGCATGAGACCAATTACGGAAGCTATCGTGGCAATTTTGATCTTGCCCGCTCGTTGGCGACGCTGGCCTATGAGGGCCGGCGGCGCGAGCTGTTTGCCGGCGAATTCATTGCCTTGCTGAAGATGGCGGATCAGGGGGTGTCGCGCGAGCGTATGGTGGGCAGCTATGCCGGGGCCTTCGGCAATCCGCAGTTCTTGCCATCCGTCTATCTGCGCACTGCAGTGGATGGTGACGGTAATGGCAGCCGTGACATCTGGTACAGCCGCGCAGACACCATCGCCTCGATCGCCAATTATTTCCGCGATGCCGGCTGGCGGACGGGTGAACCCTGGGGGGTGCGGGCATCAGTCCCGACCGGGCTGAACCGCGGCGCGCTGGCAGGCCGGCTTCAGGCGCCTTCGTGCGGCAGGGTCCATGCGCGCCACGGCTTGTGGAAAACGGTTGGTGAATGGCGGGCGCTTGGGGTCACACCGCTTCGCCCGATTAACGATAATACCCTCGCGGTCCTGTTCGAACCCGATGGCCCGGGCACCGCCGCATTCCTCTTAACCGGAAATTACAGGGTTATCCTCCAATATAACTGCTCGAACTACTACGCACTTTCCGTGGGGTTGCTTGCAGATGAGATTGCCCGTTAACCAGACGCTGCCGCTTGCGGCGCTTGTCCTTTTGGCTGGATGCTTTGGCGGGGGAGGCGGCAACAAGCCGGCTTCCGGGCCGCTGCCCGCTGTAAGCGTTGGCCCGGCGGCGGATTATCCGATCAAGGTCGGCGATCCTTTCACGATTGAAGGCACCACCTATACGCCAGTGGATAAGCTAAACTATGATGCCGTCGGCTATGCCGTGGTCGGCAGCGAAGGGGGCGAGGGCATCACCATCGCACACAAGACGCTGCCACTGCCAAGCTATGCCGAAATTACGTCACTGGATAGCGGCAAGACTGTTCTGGTCCGTGTCGAGCGGCGCGGGCCGATGACCAATGACCGTTTGATCGAACTGTCGCCCGGTGCGGCAGCGCATCTGGGCACCGCCGATGCCGCACACGCGCCGATCCGCATCCGCCGGGTCAATCCGCCCGAAGTCGAGCGCGCCATGCTGCGCGGCGGCGGGCGTGCACCGGCGCGAATGGATACCCCGCCTTCACTGCTGACAGTGCTCAAGCGCAAGCTCGATCCGCAACTGGTGCCAGCGCCGGTGCCGTCAACCACCGCCAGCGCGATGCGCACTCCCGCAGCGACGCCGACACTGAAGCCGCGTGCCACGCCTGCGCCAAGGGCTGCCGCCAGCCCGGCAACAACTCCAGCACCCCGCCCATCGCCAAGCGCCAGCCCTGCGGTCGTGCAAGGCGGCGCTTTCATCGTTCAGGTTGGAGCTTTCGGCGATCGAACGAATGCGGCCACCGCCGCTACCAAAGTCGGCGGCCAGCAGCGCGCCAGAGGCTCGCTAAGCCGAGTGATCATGGGTCCCTACGCCAATCGCGCTGCCGCGGAGGCGGCGCTGGCGAAGGCGCGGGCGGCAGGGTATAGCGACGCCCGAATCCAGCGCGCCGACTGACAGCCGGTCACCGCCGTGCCGGATCGATGGATCGGGCGCGGGGGTAGTAACAAGTGCGGCAAGCGGGATTGGTGATGCTGGCCTTGCTGGCCGCTGCCGTGCCCGGAGCGGTACCTGCCGATTCGCCGCCATATTCACCAGCCCCGCCGCGTGAAGTTGAGGCGATGCCAGTCGCTTTGCTGCATGATGTCGGCTCGGGACGCATGCTGCTCGAACAAAATGGCGACGTGCGCTTCATCCCTGCGTCGATGGCCAAGGTGATGACCGCCTATGTCGCCTTTGAATTGATGGCGCGAGGTCACCTACGCGCCGAACAGAAATTCCGCGTCGGCTCGGGCATTTCCGCGCGCTTCGATGCCAGTGGATCAAGCATGGAGCTGAAAGACGGCGAAGAGGTCTCGGTCGATCGGCTGCTGCACGGCATGCTCACTGTCTCGGCGAACGATGCGGCAGAAGTGCTCGCAGAGGGCCACTCTGGCAGCGTTCCCGCCTGGAGCGGGCTGATGAACGATGAAGCGCGGCGGCTCGGACTGTCCAACAGCCATTTCGCCACACCCAACGGCTGGCCTGACGGCGGCAAGACCTATGTCAGCGCGCGCGATTTGGTGCGGCTCGCAGAATCACTGATCTATCGCCATCCCGCGCTTTATCGCCGTTATTTTGGCCAGAAGAGCCTAAATTTACCGCGCGGCGAGGGACATAATTTCGATCCGGTAACGGGCGTTGTCGCCGGCGCAGACGGGATCAAGACCGGCCACACCAATGAAGCCGGCTACAATTTTATCGGTTCTGCGCAGCGCGAGGGCAGGCGCTTGCTGATGGTCGTGGCCGGCGGCAAAAGCATCGAGCAACGCGCCGCGGCCTCGCGCGCCCTGCTCGAATGGGGCTTTGCCGAATGGGAAACCAGGCCGCTGTTTGCCGCCCGTGCGACAGTGGCCGAGGCACGGGTGCAGAACGGCACTGCGAGGAGCCTGTCGTTGAACGCGCCTTATGCAATCCATGCCTTGCTGCCGCTTGGAGCGGAGAAGGGAACGGTTCCCACGCTTCGCCTCCGCTATCAAGGACCGCTGGTGGCACCGATCATGAAGGGCCAGAAAGTCGCCGAGTTGGAAATCGCAATGTCCGGCCAGGCTTCCAGCCGCGTGCCGCTCTATGCCGTCAGCAGCGTGGCAGTGGCCGGGCCACTTGACCGGCTGGCCAATGGCCTTGCGGGCCTGCTGCCATGACGCGTGGACGGTTCATCGTGTTTGAAGGCGGGGAAGGAGCTGGCAAGAGCACACAGGCCCGCCTGTTGGTCGGCGCGCTTCGCCAGACAGGTAAATCGGTAGTGCTGACCCGCGAGCCGGGCGGAACGCCGGGGGCCGAGGCAATCCGGGCGCTGCTGCTGGGCACCGAGGGCGATGGCTGGGGGCCGCGAGCCGAGGCACTGTTGTTTGCCGCAGCGCGTGCCGACCATGTCCAGCGGTTGATTGAGCCGGCGCTGGCGGCGGACCAATGGGTGATCTGCGACCGATTCGTTGATTCTAGTCGGGCGTATCAAGGCGGGGCGGGGGGGCTTGAGGATGCCGACGTGCTCGCGCTCCACCGGGTCGGCAGTATGGGACTGTTGCCGGATTTGACCCTGCTTATCGAAGTGCCCGAGGCCGAAGTCGCGCAGCGGCTCGAGGCCCGCGATGGCGGCGCGGCAGACCGGATCGGCGGTCGCGATGCGGCCTATCATGCGAGCGTCGCTGATGCGTTCCGGCGGTTCGCCCTGGCCGAGCCGTCCCGCTTTGTCAGGATCGACGGCAGCGGCGAGGCGGAGGACATTCACCAGCGGGTCTTGGCCGCCATAGCACCGCTGCTGTCATGACGCTGCTCGGTCACAAGGCGGCATGGCGGCAATGGCGCGCCGCGCTGGCGTCTTCGCGGATGCACCATGGCTGGATTCTTGCCGGGATCAAAGGGCTGGGGAAGGGCGCCTTCGCGCGGGCCGCCGCGCGTGAACTGGTCGCCGAGCAGGGCGTGGCAGCGCACGAGGGCGAGCATCACCCTGACATCATCGTGCTCGATCACCTGCCATTGAACGACGAGGAGGAAAAGAAGCGCGCCGAGGGCAAGCCGTTCCAGCTCAAGCGCAACATCACCATCGACCAGATTCGCCGGATGCAGCAGCGCCTGAATACCCGGCCGACGCTGGGTGCACGCCGCGCGGTGATCATCGACCCGGCCGACGACATGGAGAAGGGCGCGGTCAATGCGCTGCTCAAGAGTTTGGAAGAACCGCCGGTGGGTACGTTTTTCCTGCTGGTGACCCATCGGCCCGGGCGCCTGCTCGCCACGGTGCGCTCGCGCTGCCTCACTTTGCCGTTTCAGCCGCTGGACTATGCCGGAATTGAGGAAGTGCTGCGCCAAGATGCGCCGGAGGCCGACGCTGCCGTTCGGGAGGCGGCAATTTTGGCCGCACGCGGTTCGCCCGGTGCGGCGCTCGATTTTGTTGGCCACGGCCTGGGCAAGCTGCAAGCGTTGATGCAGCGACTTGCGCGCGAGGGGGACAAGGACTTCGCACTGCGCGGCGCCTTTGCCGAGGAGCTGGGCGCGCGGCCTGACCGCGAACGCATCGCAGCCGCGCTCGATCTAGCCCGCGCAACGCTTGTGGCCGACGCGGCCAGTGCGACGCGTGAGAGGCAGGCGCGTCTGGTCACAGCCCACGCCGCACTGGCGCGCCTGTCTGCGCAGGCGCCGACCTATAACTTCGATGCCGGGCTGCTGGCGCTTGAAATTGGCGGGTTGCTGGCCAGTGCCGGTGTGCCTAGAGAGACGGCTTAGCCCCGGCTTTACGGAAAGACTGCTCGCCGCATATGGCCGATCCCTATTACATCACTACCGCCATAGCCTATCCGAACGGCAGGCCGCATATCGGCCACGCCTATGAAGCGATTGCCGCCGATGCCATCGCGCGGTTTCACCGGATGCAGGGCAAGGACGTGCGCCTTGTCACCGGGACTGACGAACATGGCCTGAAAATGGCGCAGACGGCGCGCGCAGCGGGCAAAGATACACTGGAATTTGCTACAGAAATGTCAGATCATTTCCGTGTGATGTGTGCACGGTTGAATGTGCAGTATGATGCATTCTGCCGCACCACTGAGGAGCGCCACAAGCAAGCGAGCATCGCGCTGTGGCAGGCGATGGAGGCATCCGACGACTTGTATCTGGATCGCTACGAGGGCTGGTATTCGGTCCGCGACGAAGCCTTCTATGACGAGAAGGAGCTGGTTCTTGGGGAAGGGGGAGAAAAGCTCTCGCCGCAGGGCACGCCGGTTGAATGGACGGTTGAGGAGAGCTGGTTCTTCCGCCTCTCCAAGTACCAGGACTGGCTGATCGAACTCAACGAGACCCCGGGCTTTCTTGAACCCGAGAGCCGCCGCAATGAAGTGCTTGCCTTTCTCAAGGGCAATGAGTTGCGCGATCTTTCGGTCTCGCGCACCAGTTTCGACTGGGGTGTGCCAGTGCCCGGAAGTCCTGGGCATGTCATGTATGTCTGGGTCGATGCGCTGGCGACCTATCTTACCGGTGTGGGCTTTGCCGACGACAAGGAGAGCTTTTCGCGCTTCTGGCCGGCCAACCTCCACCTCATCGGCAAGGATATCGTCCGTTTCCACGCGGTCTATTGGCCGGCAATCCTTAAATCGGCGGGTCTGCCGGTCCCGCGTCAGATCTTCGGCCACGGCTTTCTGCTCGCGCGCGGCGGCGAGAAGATGTCGAAGAGCCTGGGCAACGTGGTCGATCCGATCGAATTGGCGGATCGCTTCGGGGTTGATGCCCTGCGCTATTTCCTGCTGCGCGAAGTGAGCTTCGGGCAGGATGGCAGCTATTCGGCGGAGGCGATTGTAACGCGGTGCAATGCGGATCTGGCAAACAATTTCGGCAATCTGGCCCAGCGGAGTCTGTCGATGATCGCCAAAAATTGCGCAGGACAGGTTCCGGTACCCAGCAAACCCGATCCTGCCGATGAGGTGCTAAGGAAGGCGGTTTCTGCAGCCGAACTGAATGTTGAACTCTTTATGGGCAATCTCGCAATCCACGGGGCGCTGGACGCGATCTGGGGGGCGATGAGTGCAGCAAATCTTTATTTTGCCGAGCAGGCGCCGTGGTCTGTGCGCAAGACCGACCCGGAACGGGCTGACACCATCCTTTACAACACTGCCGAAGCCATCCGCCGCCTGGCGATCTGGACCCGCTGGATTATCCCGGAAAGCAGCGACCGCATCCTCGATCAGTTGGGGCAATCGCCCGAAAGCCGGGGAATCACTGCGCTTGCGGTTCCGTTGCAAGCGGGCTTGGCACTGCCGGCGCCAACAGGCGTCTTCCCGCGCCTCGAGATGCCGGCCGAAGCCGACGCCTGATGCTGATCGATTCCCACTGCCACCTCGAATACAAGGGCCTGGTCGAGGACCAGCAAGGCGTGCTTGCGCGTGCCCGTGAGGCGGGGATTTCGGGGTTCCTCAACATCTCCACCCGCCAGCGTGAATGGGATCAGGTTATTGCGACGGCCGCGCGCGAGCCTGACGTTTGGGCCAGCGTCGGCATTCATCCTCATGAGGCCGATGGCCATGCTGATCTTGGCGAGGCGGCGCTGATTGCGGCCTCCGGACATGCCAAAGTCATAGCTATCGGCGAGACCGGGCTTGATTATTACTACGATCATTCCGAACGCCAGACGCAGCGCGAACTGTTCCGCACGCACATCGCCGTGGCGCGGACGACCGGGTTGCCGCTGATCGTGCATACGCGCGATGCAGAAGATGACACCAGAGCGATCCTGAGCGAAGAAATGGGGAAGGGCGTCTTTCCCGGCCTGATCCATTGCTTCACCGCTTCCGCGCCGTTTGCCCGCCAGATGCTCGATCTGGGCCTTACTATCTCGCTGTCGGGTATCGTGACATTCAAGAATGCCAGAGAGTTGCAGGAAATAGCTGCCGAAGTGCCTGAAGACAGGCTGCTGGTGGAGACCGATGCGCCGTTCCTGGCGCCTGTGCCGCATCGCGGCGCAGTCTGCGAGCCAGCGTTCACGGCGGACACCGCGCGCTTTGTCGCCGGGCTGCGGGGCACTTCTGCAGAGGCGCTGGCCGACGCGACGACGCGCAATTTCTTCCGGTTATTCACGAAGGCGCAGGCATGAAGTTGATCGTGCTTGGCTGCGGCACTTCAACTGGTGTTCCGCGCGTCGGCAACGATTGGGGCAGCTGCGATCCGGTAGAACCGAAAAATCGGCGCAGCCGTGTGTCTATCATCGTCGAAAGCGATGACGGTGCGCGGCTTCTGGTCGATACTTCGACCGACTTGCGCATGCAGTTGCTGGCCAATGAAATTGACCGGATCGATGCCGTGTTCTGGACGCATGACCATGCCGACCACTGCCATGGCATCGATGATCTTCGGTCACTTCGCTATGGCCGCGGCGGGCCGATCCCGGGCTATGCCGCCGATGAGACCGTGCGCCGCTTGCGCCAGCGCTTCGACTACGTTTTTGCCGGTCAATTCGGCTATCCGACGATTGTGACACTCGACAGTCTGGCGCGGTTGAAGGTTTGCGCCGGATTTGGCGTTGCAAGCTGCGAAATGCCGCATGGCCATACGGTCAGCACCGGTTTTCGGTTCGAATGTGACAATAAATCAATTGTCTATGCGACAGACTTCAGTGCGATAAGCAGGGAGATGGTCGAAACATTCTCCGGCTGTGATATCCTTGTCACCGATTGCCTGCGCCGTGAGCCGCATCCGACCCATGCCAACCTCGCGTTAGCGCTGGAGCTGGCCGAAGCCGTCCGTGCGCGGCAGACGGTCTTGACTCATCTTGACAAGAGCATGGATTATGCCGCGCTGAGCAGCGAAGTGCCGCCACATGTGCTGGTAGGCTTCGATGGGATGGAGTTGTCACCGTAATGGCGACAGGAACATTGCTTGTTTCACTGATTGCACTGGCCGGCTGGTTGTTTCTCAACTGGCGCGCCGTGCAATCGCTTGACCTGTCATTTGAACAGAAAGCCGCGATGGCTGTCGGTTGGGCAGTGATCATTTCTGCGCTCGCGTTTGTGTTTACGAGGATGGGCTTTTGATTGTCTCGGATCCGCGTTGGGGCACGTTGCCAGGCCATCCTGAATTTAACATAATATATATTATCAATTTAAAATGACTGAGCCGCTCCACCGCCTCCTCCAGATCATGGCTCGCCTGCGCGACCCGGAAACGGGCTGCGAATGGGACCGCGAGCAGGATTTCGCCAGCATTGCGCCCTATACGATCGAGGAAGCCTACGAAGTCGCCGACGCAATACACCGTGCCGACATGTCGGCATTGCGCGAGGAACTGGGCGATCTTCTGCTTCAGGTCGTGTTTCACGCGCGCATAGCCGAAGAAGCCGGCCACTTTGCGTTTGCCGATGTTGCCGCCGCTATCGTCGCCAAGCTTGAGGCACGCCATCCGCACATCTTTGGTGACGCGGAAGATTTTGGCGAAGGCCAGTCCGAGCGCTGGGAAACGTTGAAGGCCGCAGAACGCGCCGCGAATGGCGCTGATAGTGCACTCGACGGCATCGCTCAGGCGCTGCCCGCACTGATGCGAGCGGAAAAGCTGCAGAAGCGCGCCGCGCGGCAGGGTTTCGATTGGACCGATTTGGCTGGCCCGGCAGACAAGGTGCGCGAAGAAATGGCAGAACTCGATGAAGCCGCACCGGCGGACAAGCTCGAAGAAGCCGGCGACATGCTGTTCGCCGCAGTCAATCTGGTGCGCGCACATGGCATTGCCCCTGAAGACGCGCTGCGCGAAGCCAATGCGAAATTCGAACGCCGTTACCGTGCGATGGAAGCGCTGGCCGAGGGTAAATTCGTCTCGCTGTCACTCGATGAACAGGAAGCCTTGTGGCAGGCGGTCAAGCGGTCAGAGATTGCTGAAACGACCTAATTCGCGCGGCGTGAGCATTACCTGTAGCCGCCGCATCGGGCCCTCCTCCCCTTCTCCCGCTTCACCCTCCTCAATCACGTCACCGTGGGCATGGAGCCAGGCAATCTGCTTGCCGGCGCTGGCGGGCAGAACGAATTGGTGAAGCCGCGCATCGGCGGTCAGCAGCTGCCCGAGCAGATCGCGTAAGTCGTCGCAACCTTCACCGGTAACTGCTGATACGAAAACGATATTCTCATTTGGCCGCGCTGCCCTTGTCTGGGTCAGGTCGGCAATCTGGTCGGGCTCGAGCAAGTCGCACTTGTTCCATACTTCAACAATCGGGACCTGCGGCGCGCCCTCTTCACCGGCAACCAGTCCAAGCTCGTCCAGGATTGCGAGAACCTCGCGCTTTTGCGCCTCGCTTTCGGCATTGGCCATGTCGCGCACATGGAGGATGACATCGGCAGCGGTGACTTCTTCCAGCGTCGCGCGGAATGCCGCCACCAATTGTGTTGGCAGATCGGAAATGAAACCCACCGTGTCCGACAGGATCGCCTTGTCGATCCCGGGCAGGCGCACCGCGCGCATCGTCGGGTCAAGCGTTGCGAACAGGAGATCCTCGGCCATCACATCCGCACCGGTAAGCTGGTTGAATAGCGTTGATTTGCCGGCATTTGTGTAGCCTACCAGTGCGATCACCGGCCATGGTGCCTTTTCGCGCCGGTCGCGGTGGAGACCGCGGGTGCGGCGCACCTGATCAAGCTCGCGCCGCAGCCGCGCCATGCGGTCGCGGATCAGGCGGCGGTCGGCCTCGATCTGGGTTTCGCCGGGCCCGCCCAAGAAGCCGAAGCCGCCGCGCTGACGCTCAAGGTGAGTCCAGCTGCGCACCAGCCGGCCGGCCTGATAGTCGAGGTGTGCCAGTTCGACCTGCAGCCGGCCCTCCGCTGTCGCCGCGCGCTCGCCGAAGATTTCGAGGATCAGCCCGGTGCGGTCGATAACCTTTCGCTTGAGGTTTTCCTCAAGGTTGCGCTGCTGGATGGCGGTGAGCGCGCCATCGACGACGACAAGCTCGGCCTCGCCCATCTCGCAAGCGGCAGCGATGTTGCGCAGTTGGCCTTCGCCAAACAACGTTGCTGCGCGCGGGCTTCGCACGGGAATGGTCAGCGCATCGACAATGACCAGACCAATTGCCAGCGCGAGGCCGCGTGCCTCTTCGACGCGGGCTGCCGGATCGCCATTGCCGCGCCCGCGCAGTTGCGGACAGACCACCAGGGCCCGTCCGCCGCGCGTGACTTCTCCGGCGAGATCGTCGGAAATGCTCAGTCGCCGGCTTCTTCTGGTTCGTCGAGATCAGCAGCGAGATCGACCGGGGTCAGCGGCTGCACGGTGGAAACCGCGTGCTTGTAGGCCAGCTGGACATAGCCTTCGCGCTCAAGCAGCATGCAGAACAGATCGTAGGATGCGATGCGGCCTTGGAGCATGACTCCGTTGACCAGGAACATAGTCACCTGAACGCCCGCCTTGCGGGTCGAGGCGAGGAAGATATCCTGCAGCAGCCGCAGCTTCTTGCCCCCTTCCCCGCCCGAATTGAACTGCCGGGCATCGATAGGCGTCGAAGGCATGATGGTCGATACGGCATGCTTGTAGACCAGTTGCGATTGACCATCGCGGCGCAGCAGGATCGAGAAATTGTCAAACCAGGTGACAATGCCCTGCAACTTGACGCCCTTTACCAGAAACATGGTCACCGGGGTCTTGTGCTTGCGCAAATAGTTGAGGAACTGGTCCTGCAGGCTCTGGCCCTTGGTAGAGCCGGCTTCGGCCAGTTCTGCCTCGGGCGGTTCAGCGACCTTGAGACGCGGACGCGTGGCGGACTTGGGCTCGGTCATGGTATACTCCGTTGTTTTTGGCGGCCGCTTATGCGGTCCGCAATCTGGTCAAGCCTTATCAAAAGCTAGACCGGCGATTCCTCATGTCTATCGGTCAAACGACTGCCGGTAAACGGCTAAAACCGGCCATCCAGCTTATTGTTGCTCGTCCTCGTCGTCGCGGCGTTCACCCATGCCGAGCAGCTTTAGCTTCCTGTGCAGTGCCGACCGCTCCATGCCGATGAAGCTTGCGGTCTTGGAAATGTTGCCGGAAAAGCGCCGGATCTGCACCTTGAGATATTCGCGTTCGAAATTTTCCCGTGCTTCGCGCAGCGGCACAGCCATCAGCGCGGAAAGCCGCGAATCGCTTTGGATGCGCTCATTGAGGATCTCGGCGGGCAGCATGTCGACCTGGATAATTGCCAGCCGGTCGCGTGGAGCGAGGATGATCGTGCGTTCCACCACATTGCGCAGCTGCCGGACATTGCCCGGCCACTCATAGGCCTGCAAGGCGGCCATCGCTTCCTGGCCGACTTCTGGCGGCGGGATACCCTGATCGCGGGCATAGCGCGCGAAAAAATGCCCGGCGAGCGCCGGGATGTCGTCGCGCCGATCAGCCAGCGGCGGCACCAGGATGGGGACGACATTGAGCCGGTAAAACAGATCCTCGCGGAATCGTCCGGCAGCGATTTCTTCCTCGAGATTGCGCGAAGTCGACGAGACCACCCGCACATCGACGCGAATCTGGCGGTTGCCCCCCACCCTGACAAACGCCTGATCGGTCAGCACCCGCAGGATGCGTGCCTGAGTGGAAAGCGGCATGTCGGCCACTTCATCGAGATAGAGCGTTCCGCCATCTGCGGTCTCCAGCAGGCCGGGGCGCAGCAGGCTGCCGTCGGCCTCCTCGCCAAACAGCTCAGCCTCGAAGCGTTCGGGTGTGATACGGGCCGAATTGACGCTGACGAAAGCCTTGTCGGCGCGGTTGCTCCAGGTGTGCAACAGCCGCGCGGCGACTTCCTTGCCCGAGCCGGCAGGACCGGAAATCAGCAGGCGGCTGCCGGTATTGGCGACACGCTTCAGGGTGGCGCGAACCTGATTAATCAGCGGGCTGTTGCCGGTAAATTCGTCCGAAGTGGCAAAGCCCTGGCGCAACTGCGCATTCTCGCGGCGCAGCTGTTCAGTTTCGGTGGCGCGGGCGACGAGGTGGAGGAGTTTCTCTGCCTCGAACGGCTTTTCGATAAAGTCGACCGCGCCGTGACCGATGGCGGCGACAGCGGTATCGATGTTACCGTGGCCCGAGAATACGATGACCGGCAGGTCCGGTTCACGCAACTTGATCGCATCAAGCACCTCCAGTCCGTCCATCGGGCTGCCATGCAGCCAGACATCGAGCAGCACCAGCGACGGCCGCCGCGCATCAACTGCCGCCAGAGCCGCTGCGCTGTCTCCCGCTGTGCGGCAATCATAGCCCTCATCGCTGAGCACGCCAGCGACCAGGTCGCGGATATCGCGTTCGTCATCAACGATAAGAATGTCGAGCGCCATCAGGTATCCTTCGCGGATTGGAATGTCATTCTGCGGCCTCGGCGGCGCGCTTGCCTGCCAGCGGATCGCAGGCGAAACGCATCGTCACGCGCGCGCCGCCACCGTTGACTGAAG
Organism: Novosphingobium sp.; assembly: GCA_031362485.1. Lineage (GTDB taxonomy): Bacteria > Pseudomonadota > Alphaproteobacteria > Sphingomonadales > Sphingomonadaceae > Novosphingobium. The sequence goes on along the minus strand of JANLSP010000228.1, from coordinate 1,323 downwards.
CGAAGGTCATTTCGCCGCCGTGTTCCTCAACGATCTTATTGACGATGGCGAGCCCGAGCCCGGTGCCTTTCTCGCGGGTGGTGACATAGGGCTCGACTATGCGTTCGCCATCCTTGGGCAAGCCGATGCCATTGTCTTCGATTGCCACGAGGATGGTTTCACCATCCCGGCGCATTTCAACCGCGATGCGGCCGGCAATGCCGCCGTCTGCGCTTTTCGCCCGTGCATCGATCGCTTCGACGGCATTCTTGAGCACATTGGTCATTGCCTGGCCGAACTGGTGGCGATCACAGGCGACTGCCGGAATTTTGCCCTTCGCGGTGAATGTGAACGCAATGTCCGGCCGCGCGATTTCCTGAAGGAACAGGGCCTGGCGGGCAAGATCAATGGCGTCTTCGCTGCGGAAGGCAGGCTTGGGCAGGCGCGCGAACGACGAAAATTCATCGACCATTTTACGCAAGTCGCCAACCTGTCGGATGATCGTGGCGGTAAGCTCCGCAAACAGTTCGGGATTGTCGGTTATTTGCTTGCCGTAGCGCCGGCTTAGCCGCTCCGTGGCGAGCTGGATCGGGGTGAGCGGGTTCTTGATCTCGTGCGCGATTCGCCGGGCTACATCCGACCAGGCAGCCTGGCGCTGGTCGAGCAACTGGCGGGTAATATCCTCAAATGTGATTACGCAACCTGCTCCGCTCATGCCGACCTTGACGGCAAGAGTTAGCAGTTCGTTGCCCTTGGCGTACTGGACGATCCCGCTCGAAACTCCCGATTCGGCGAGTCCCGCAATCTGGGGAGCGACGGCGGCCAGGCGCGTGCCCAGTGGACCGGGTCCGGCGCGGTCAAACAGCAGGCGCTGGGCCGAGCTGTTCATCAGCAGGATCTGCCCTTCCCCGTTGGTCGATACGATGCCGGCAGACACCGATTCGATCACCGCTTCGATCAGCGCGCGCCGATCGTGCAATTGCTGGTTGGCGCTCAGCAAGGCCTGGGTCTGTTTGTCCAATTGCGCAGTCATGCGGTTGAAAGCACGGTTTAGCAGGCCAATTTCATCCGCGCCGCTGGGGCCTTCGATTCGCATGGAGAAGTTGCCGCTGCCCACCCGGCGCGCGGCATCGACCAGATTGGCCAGCGGTTTCACTTGCCGGTCAGCAAACCTCAGCGCGAGCCAGACGAAAAAGCCTACCAGCGCCAGCGACAGCGCAAACAGTGCCACGTTGAAGCGCAGTTGCAAAACCCGCGCCCGCTGGGTCAGCACCTCGTAGGCTGTGACGATATTCTCGGCGCGCTGGCCTTGGCTCAAGGCGAGCAAATCAGAGGTGCGCGCGG
>JANLSP010000212.1:0-10095 GCA_031362485.1 Novosphingobium sp. | reverse complement strand
CTGGTCAAGGATGACATGGCGGGCGGCATCAAGGTGGACGGTGATACATTCGAGAAGGGGCTGGCCTCGGCGGTCAAGGACAATGACGTGCAGTTCCCGGCTGAATGGCGGCTGTCCTACAAAGGGCGGGCAGCGCCAGATTGAGGCACTGAGAATGAGTTTGGGGGCATGAGGGAATACCAGTTCGCCACCGATGACGACCTTGATCTGTCCGCGCCGCCGCGCACCAAGCGGCTGGTTGCGGCGCTGGTGATCGGTATTCATGTGGTAGTGGTGCTGGGCCTGGTCCGTGCATTCGCGCCGGGCTTCACTGCTCAGGTGACCGAGCAGGTAATTTCGACATTCACGGTCACCGTCACGACACCGCCGCCATCGCCCAAGCCGCCCCCGCCCAAGGCGCCAGATAGATCGGGCGCGGCGGCCCCGATTGGCAAGAAGGCCGTGCCCAAGGCCGCAGCTGCACCCAAACCACGGCTGGTAATTGCGTCCAGGCCTGCTCCGCCAGTCGCAGGTAGGGGTCGTGACAATGCCGCCGGAGCAGCTGCAGCGGGGCAAGGAACCGGTGCGGGCGGACAGGGCACTGGCACTGGTGCTGGCACGGGCGGGGCGGGCCAGGGCGGCGGGGCTGCCACCCAGGCAATCAAGATCGCCGGCGACATCAATTCCGCGCGCGATTACCCGCGCGACAGCCGCGATGCACGCATCGGCGATTCGGTGACGGTTGCGCTCACGGTCGGCAGCGATGGCCGGGTGAATCGCTGCCGCATAGTCCGCGCAAGCCGGGATGCTACAGCCGACCAGATCACCTGCCGACTCGCGTCGGCACGTTTCCGCTTCCGCCCTGCGAAGAATGCGAATGGCGCGCCCGTGGAATCCATCTATGGCTGGCGTCAGCGCTGGTTTTATCCGGGCGAAAACAATTAGCACAACCTTAGTGAACTGTGCTTAACGCCGCCTTTCTATGACAACTATCATCCCCGTGATTCTGTGCGGCGGCAGCGGTACGCGCCTGTGGCCGCGCAGCCGCGCTGCTTGCCCCAAGCCTTTCCTGCCGCTGGTCGGTGAGCAGACCCTGTTCGAGGCGACCTGCGCGCGCAATGCGCCTTTTGCCGCCCCCGTGGTGGTGACCGGCGCGGTGCATCTCGCCCATGTCGAGGCCCAGCTTGGTGACAGCCTCGAGGCGCGGATCATTGTCGAGCCAAGCGCACGCAACACTGCGGCGGCGATTGCGCTCGCCGCGATGCGTCTGCCTGATGATGCTGTCATGCTGGTCTGCCCCAGCGATCATCACATCGGCGATGTCGATGCCTTCGTGGCAGCGGCCTGCGCGGCTGCGGGCCTTGCGGAGCAGGGCTGGCTGGTCTCCTTCGGGATCGAGGCGAAGACCCCGGAAACCGGGTTCGGCTACCTTAAGCGCGGCGAGGCGATTGGCGAGGCGGGCTTTCGCGTCGCGAAATTTGTCGAAAAGCCCGATCTGGCGCGGGCCGAAGCTTTCCTGGCCGATGGTGGCTATGCCTGGAATGGCGGCATTTTTGCGTTCCGGGTGAAGGATTTCCTGGACGAACTTGAGCACCACCGCCCGGCCATTTCACTGGCAGTCTGCACCGCGATCCGCGACGGGCACGAGAAGGGCCGACGCTTTTTCCCTGAAGCCAAGGCTTTCGCCCGGGTAACCGGCGAATCGGTTGATTACGCTGTAATGGAAAACACTGAGCGCGCCGCGATGGTCCCGGCCGACATGGCCTGGTCCGACATTGGCAACTGGGAAGCGCTGCATGCCGCCCGCGTTAAAGATACGCAGGGCAATTCGGTGACAGGTCCGGCCGAACTGGTTGATTGCCGCAATGTGCTGGTCGAAACCGACGGCCCGCGCGTTTCGGTGATCGGGCTGGAAGGCGTGATTGTAGTGGTCGACGGTGACGAAGTGCTGGTGACCAGCGCGGCGGGGGCGCAGAAAGTCGGCAAGTTGTCTGGAGCTGCCAATCAGTGAGTGCGCTCCTCCCCACCCGCATGGTCGAAAAGCCGTGGGGGCGGGATGCATTGCCTGCGCCGTTCGCCGCCCCGCCGGGTCAGCGGATCGGTGAGATCTGGTTCGAGCCGCCGCCGGCGCTGCCGCAGTTGCTGGTCAAATATATCTTCACTTCGGAAAAACTTTCGGTCCAGGTGCATCCCTCGGACGCCCAGCTTCCCGGTCACGGCAAGGAAGAATGCTGGCTGGTTATCGCCGCCGAGCCGGGCGCGGCACTGGGGATTGGCTTTCGCGAACCGCTTTCGCGCGAAAAGATGCGCGCGGCGGCGCTTGATGGCAGCATCGAGCAACTGCTGGAATGGCACGCAGTGCAAGAGGGCGATTTTTTCTACATCCCGGCGGGCACAGTCCATGCCATCGGCGCCGGTGTCAGCCTCATCGAAGTGCAGCAGACGAGCGAAGTGACCTACCGGCTCTATGACTACGGCCGCCCGCGCGAGCTGCATCTGGACGACGGACTCGCCGTGGCGTTGGGCCTGCCCCATTCCCCGGTGCATCGCCAGCATATCGGCGCTGACGCTACTATGGTTCTGGTCGATGGGCCGTTGTTCCGGCTCGAGCAGATTGCGGGCAGCCCCGCACCCGGCACCGCCGCGCGCTATGGCGACAGGCCCCTGCTGGTCATCCCGACCCGCGCGCCGGTCATGATTGGCAGCGAGGTGATCGCGCCGGGCTCCTGCGGCCTTGCACCTTCGCTTGCCGCGATAGGCTTCGCAAACGGCAGCATCTGCCTTATTGCCCAGCCAAGCATGTGAATCGCGCGGGGAAGTTATGCCTCGCGCCGTCTGCGGGAGCCTGAACCTTGTCCACCAATCACCCCGTCCCCGCCGAATGGGCGAGCCGCGCCTATGTCAATGCCGAGCGGTACGCCGAGCTTTACGCGCGCTCGCTGGAGACGCCCGAAGAGTTCTGGCGCCAAGAATCTGCCCGAATCGATTGGATAAAGCCCTGGACCAAGCTCTCGGCCTCCTCGTTCAACGAGGCGGACTTCGGCATTGAGTGGTTTTCCGACGGCACGCTCAACGTTTCGGCCAATTGCCTCGACCGGCACCTTGAGACGCGCGGTGATACAACTGCGATCATCTGGGAGGGCGATGACCCTTCGCAGCAGCGCCGGATCACCTACCGCGAGCTTCACGAAGAAGTCTGCCGCATGGCCAATGCGCTCAAGACGCTGGGCGCCGGGCGGGGCGAGCGGGTGACGATCTACATGCCGATGATCCCCGAGGCGGCCATGGCGATGCTCGCCTGCACCCGCATCGGCGCGATCCATTCGGTGGTGTTCGGCGGCTTCTCGCCCGAGGCGCTCGCGGGCCGCATCCAGGACTGCGACAGCCGCGTGGTGATCACCGCCGACGGCGGCATGCGCGGCGGCAAGCAGGTCGCGCTGAAGGCCAATGTCGATGCGGCGCTGGCGCAGTGTCCCTCGGTCGAAGCGGTGCTGGTGGTGCGCCATGCCCAGTGCAGCGTAACCATGGCGGCGGGGCGCGATCACTGGTGGCACGAGGCCCGCGAGGCCGCCTCTGCCGACTGCCCGCCCGAGGAAATGGGCGCGGAAGACCCGCTGTTCATTCTCTACACCTCCGGCTCCACCGGCAAGCCCAAGGGCGTGCTCCACACCACCGGCGGATATCTCACCTGGGCGGCGATGACGCATCACTACGTCTTCGATTACCGGCCCGGCGAGATTTACTGGTGCGCGGCGGATGTCGGCTGGGTGACCGGGCACAGCTACGTCGTTTACGGCCCGCTCGCCAATGGCGCCACGCAAGTAATGTTCGAAGGCGTGCCGAATTATCCCGATCACAGCCGCTTCTGGCAAATCGTCGATCGCTATCAGGTCAGCATCTTCTACGGAGCGCCGACCGCCTTGCGCGCGCTGATGCGCGAGGGCGACGAGTGGGTCTCGCGGACCTCGCGCTCATCGCTGCGCCTGCTCGGCAGTGTCGGCGAGCCCATCAACCCCGAAGCGTGGGAATGGTATTGGCGCGTTGTCGGCGAGGGGCGCTGCCCGATTGTCGACACATGGTGGCAGACCGAAACCGGCGCCGCGATGATAACCGGACAGCCCGGCGCGATTGCGATGAAGCCGGGCAGCGCCTCGCTGCCGATGTATGGCGTGGTGCCACAACTGGTCGATGCCGAAGGCGCAGTGCTTGAGGGCGCGGGCGAGGGCAACCTGTGCATCACGCAAAGCTGGCCCGGCCAGATGCGGACCGTCTGGGGCGATCACGAACGCTTTTTCCAGACCTATTTCACCACCTATCCGGGCAAGTATTTCACCGGTGACGGCTGCAAGCGCGATGCGGACGGCTATTACTGGATCACCGGCCGCGTCGACGATGTGATCAACGTCTCGGGTCACCGCATGGGCACTGCCGAGGTCGAAAGCGCGCTGGTCGCCCATGCCAAAGTGGCAGAAGCGGCGGTCGTGGGCATGCCGCACGAGATCAAGGGGCAGGGCATCTATGCATATGTCACGCTCAACGCCGGCGAGGCGGAAAGCGAGGAGATGCGCAAGGAACTGACTCTGTGGGTGCGCAAGGAAATCGGACCGATTGCGACGCCCGATGTCATCCACTTCGCGCCGGCGCTGCCCAAGACCCGCTCTGGCAAGATCATGCGGCGAATCTTGCGCAAGATTGCCGAGGGCGACGTGTCGAACCTTGGCGATACCTCGACTCTGGCCGATCCCGGCGTGGTTGACACGCTGCTGACATCCGGGCGCAGTTAGGTTTCTGCAATCTGGCCAGAAAAAAAGGGCCGGTACGGGACCGGCCCTTTGAAGTTTGGGAGAGGATGCCTAAAAGGCGCTATTTTTATCCCCTCTTTAGGTTAACATTTCAATTAAAAACGTGTCAGAGCATGTTGATAGTTTTCAATTGTTTCTTCAACTACCTGAAATTACACCATATAAATCGTGCGCATCGGCGTCTTCGATTTTCGCTGAAACGATATCTCCGGGCGTCACATGTCCGGACACATTGCGCAGCAGCACTGCGCCGTCGATCTCGGGAGCATCAGCCTGGCTGCGCGCAGTGGCGCCGACATCGCCGTCCTCATCGGGCTCACCCACTTCGTCGATGATCACCGGAATGGTGCGTCCGACCTTGGCGGCAAGCTTCGCTGCGCTGATTGCTTCGCATTTTTCCATCAGGCGGGCGTAGCGCTCCTCCTTGATTGCCGGGGGCACTGCGCCGGTCAATTCGTTGGCCGCAGCCCCCGCAACCGGCTCGAAACGGAAGCCCCCGACGCGATCCAACTGGGCTTCGTCAAGCCAGTCGAGCAGATACTGGAAGTCCGCTTCGCTCTCGCCCGGAAAGCCGACAACGAAGCTCGATCGGATGGCGATGTCGGGGCAAATCTCGCGCCAGGCCTTCAGCCGTTGGAGCACTTTGGCCTCGTTCGCCGGGCGCTTCATGGCGCGCAGCACCGAAGGCGCGGCGTGCTGGAAGGGGATATCTAGATAGGGCGTCAGCAGCCCCTCAGCCATCAGCGGGATCACTGCATCGACATGCGGGTAAGGATAGACATAGTGCAGCCGCACCCAGGGCGGCGCGCCTTCCGGCGTGCGCAGGCCACCCAGTTCGCGCGCAAGATCGGTCATATGCGCGCGCACCTGAACCCCGTGCCATTCGCGCGGCTCATGGCCGGTATCGACGCCGTATGCCGAGGTGTCCTGGCTGATCACCAGCAGTTCGCGGGTGCCGCTGGCGACCAGCTTTTCAGCTTCGCGCAGCACGGCATCGATCCGCCGGCTGGCGAGACGCCCACGCAGTTGCGGAATGATGCAGAATGAGCAGCTGTGATTGCAGCCCTCGGAAATCTTCAGGTAGCTGTAATGGCGCGGGGTGAGTTTCACGTCGGCCATATCCCCGTGATTTTGGGGGATCAGATCAACAAACGGCCCCTGTCCCGGAGGCGCTGCATCGTGCACCGCGCTGACGACGGCCTCATACTGATGTGCGCCGGTGACGGCCAGCACTGCCGGAAACTTCGCCCGGATCGCCTCGGCCTCGTTGCCCATGCAGCCGGTAACGATCACCCGCCCGTTCTCGGCAATCGCCTCGCCAATCGCGGCAAGGCTCTCTTCCTTGGCGCTGTCAAGAAAGCCGCAAGTATTGACCAGCACCACGTCCGCCCCGGCATAGTCCGGGCTCATTGCATAGCCATCGGCGCGCAGCCGCGTGAGGATGCGCTCGCTGTCGACCAGCGCCTTGGGGCAGCCGAGGCTGACCATGCCAACCCTGGGCTGGGCCTGAAGTGTCAAGGGGGGAAGACTTGTCGCCATAGCGCGCGGCCTCTACACGGCATTCGCACGCCGCGCTACTGTGCGTGCACGCGATCAGGGAGTGCGGCTTGTGGGAAGCGTCAATTGGCTCGCCGTAATCCTTGCGGCGAACTTTGCTGTCGGCATCGGCATTGTCTGGCACGGGCCGCTGTTTCGCACCGGTCGTCCACTGCTGGGCGGCATGGCCGCAGATGGATCCGCCCCCACGCGCAACTGGTCGCTGGTCCTCGCGGTGTTCCTGATCGCCGCTGTCATGCTCGGCCACAATTACGCACGGATTGGCGCGGAAACATTGGCGGCCAAGCCGTGGCTTTATTTTATGCAGGCCGGCGGGCTGGCGCTTGCTTTCGTCGTGCCGGCATTGTGGCTGTCCGGCGCCCGGCAGGGCGTGAACGTGCGCGAGCGGCTGGTCGATGCCGGCTTCTGGTTGGCGGCCTACCTCGGCATGGGCGCGGTTTTCTGGGCGCTTTCCGGGAGTTAGGTTTTGGCCTGAGCGGCAAAGACCCTAAAGCGTTCGACAACCAGCGGTACGGCAGCGGCGGTATCCTGTTCGCTCCAGCCCACCACCGAAGCTGTGGCAAAATGTTCGATTTCGGCGATAATAAGCTGGGCCTCAAGCGAGCGCACCCGCGCATCGCCGGGCTGGCCAGTGTCCTCGCCGCAAGCTTTGCGCAGCTCTTGCGCCAGGGCTGCGATATGTTGATGGTGAAGCACAGTCAGGCTGGCATTCTGACCGAGCGCAGCGCGATAAATGGCGAAGCTGTCACTGGCGATTTTCATGCCGGTTGCAATGCGCCTGACCCAGACAGCGATCGATTCGGGATCGGCAAAATCGACAGTTTGCAGCCGCTCGAACAATTGCAGCTGGCTGGCCCAGTCCTCCAGCATCAAGGCCTCGAGCAACACGGGCTTGCCGGCAAAATGTAGATAGACAGTCGCCCGGCTGACCGAGGCAGCCTGGGCAATGTCTTCCATCGCAACCGCATCCACACCGCGCGAACGGAACAGCTTCCGCCCGCAGTCAAGCAGGCGCCGACGGGTATCCTCGCGCTGTGCGGTGCGCGAAAGATTGACTTGCTCTTTGCGCAAACCTCTTGCTGACAATCCCCTGCCTCCGATTTTCTGATCGTCGCGGCAGAAAGTGCGACGAATCCTTTGGGGAAAAGCCAAAGCCCCCTTTGTCATGCTAGCCACAGTTCCGGCGCATGACAAACCCCCAAATGCTTGCCCCTCGCGCAGCAAACTGCGATCACTGCCGGCATGGGGAAGCAGGCAGGAATGACCTTGATCGCAGCATGGCGGAAAAAGCTGGCGCAGAGCTGGGTTCCGGTACTGGCGGGGCTGGCTGCGGTCGGGCTGGTCGCCGCCTTGCAATTTTTCGGCACGCCCGCGCTCGATCGTATTGGACTGCTGCTGTTCGACAGCTATCAGCGCGCCGCGCCGCGCAAATATGAGCCGACACCGGTGAGAGTGGTCGACATCGACGAAGAGTCGATCCGCCGCATGGGGCAGTGGCCCTGGCCGCGCAGCGACATGGCCCGGCTGACCGACCGGCTGACCGAAGCTGGCGCCGCCACCGTGGCCTATGACATTGTCTTCGCCGAAGCCGATCGCACCTCTCCAGCGCGGATTGCCGAACGGCTGCGGCGCGATGGCGAAGGCGGCGCTGCGCTGAATGCGCTGGCTGGTCTGCCCGACAACGATACCGTTCTGGCAGCCGCTTTCGCCCGTGCGCCTGTCGTCACCGGCTACTTTCTGGTGCAAAGCGGTGGCGCGCCGCCGCCCGATCCAAAAGCCGGCATGGCGGTCGCCGGATCGCCGCCGCAGGGCCTGATCGCCCGCTATGCCCAGGCTATCCAGTCGCTGCCGCAGCTCAGCATGGCCGCATCGGGCGCGGGTTTCATCAGCCTTTCGGGTGATGGTGACGGCATTGTGCGCAAGGCGCCGCTGCTGGCCATGGCGGGGGAGAAACTGCTCCCCTCGCTGGCGCTCGATGCTGTCCGGCAAGCGCAGGGCGCGGGCGCGATTGTCGTCAAGACCAGCGATGGCAGCGGCGAAGGCGGGGGCGCTGCGGGCCAGCCCGTGTCGCTGAAAGTCGGACAGTTCGAAGTGCCGGTGACGGCCGAGGGCTCGCTGTGGTTGCACTATACGCAGCCTGCGCCCGAACGGACCATTCCTGCCTGGAAAGTGCTCAGCGGCGCGATGTCGCCGCAGGAACTGGAGCAGAATTTCTCGGGCATGATCGTGTTCGTCGGCGCAGGCGCGATCGGCCTTCGCGATCTGGTTTCGACCCCGCTGGCGGACCGCGATCTGGGAGTGATGGTCCATGCCCAGGCAGCCGAACAGATCATTCTCGGCAAATTCCTTGTCCGTCCCGATTGGGCGCCGGGGCTCGAGCGGGCGTTACTGCTGGTGCTGGGCCTCGGCATGGCGGTGGCGCTGCCGGGACTTGGCGCGCTGCGTGGCGCGGTGCTGGGGCTGGCGTTGGTGGGAGGGATGGCGGCGGGCAGCTGGTATGGCTTTTCGCGGGGCCATTTTCTGCTCGATCCGACCTATCCGGTGCTGGCTTTGGTCCTCGCTTATCTGGTCGAAACGGCGCTGACCTTCTACCGCGAGGAGCGTCGCCGCGCTTATATCCACCACGCATTCGACCGCTACCTGTCACCCGAACTGGTCAAGCGCATTGCCGATGATTCCGGGCAACTGGAACTTGGCGGCGAGGAGCGGGAAATGACCGTGATGTTCTGCGATATCCGCAGCTTTTCCCGGCTGTCGGAAAGCCTTGGCCCTAAGCAGGTCATTCAGTTCCTGATCGGGTTCCTCACGCCGATGTGTGACATCCTGCTGGCGCGCAAGGCGACGATCGACAAGTTCATCGGCGATGCCATCCTCGCCTTTTGGAACGCGCCGCTTGCGGATCCTGACCAGCACGCCAACGCTGCGCGCGGGGCGCTGGAAATGCTCGCCCGGCTGAAGGCGCTCAACCTCGAGAATCCGGCAGGCTGGCCGGGTGAGGTGAAAGTCGGCATCGGCATCAACGCAGGCCTGTGCTGTGTCGGCAATATGGGATCGGCGCAGCGGCTGTCCTATTCGCTGATCGGTGACACAGTGAATCTCGCGTCGCGGATCGAGGGGCTGACCAAGTATTACGGCGTGCAGATCATGATCGGCAGCGCCCTGGCGGCGCGGCTACCGGGCTTCGCTGTGCTGGAGCTCGACCGGGTGCGCGTGGTCGGCCGCGATGCACCAGAGACGGTGTTCGCGCTGCTGGGTGATGAAATGCTCGCTAATAGCGCCGCCTTCGTCAGCCTGCGCAGCGGGCATGAAAAGCTGCTCGCCGCTTATCGCGCGCAGGATTGGCACGGAGCGCAAGCTGCGCTTTGCACACTGACCCGCGATGCTCCTGGCTTTGGCCTTGCCCCGCTCTATGCGCTATTTGGCGAGCGATTGGCTGCGCTCATGCGCGATCCGCCGGCTGGCGATTGGGACGGCGTCTTCGCCGCGACGACGAAGTAGGCCTATTTGACCTGGTAGGCATCCGGGATCGTGTCTTGCGGCGGCGGGGGGCTGGGCATGGATTGGCTCGGTATCGTCTCGGTGTGCATGGTCTCTGTTCGCATGGTCCCGGTCTGCATGGTTTCGGTCTGCTGGTCGCTGTGCATCGGCCGGTCGGACTGCCGATCATTGCGCTTAACCGCGCCAAATATGCCGAGCCCGACATTGAGCAGGATCCCCGCCGCTTTGCTGCCCGAGCCGGACTTGCGCCCCGCTGTGC
>JANLSP010000206.1:0-1599 GCA_031362485.1 Novosphingobium sp. | reverse complement strand
CCTGCACGCAGGTAATGCCGCCCTTTTGCTCAATGGCAAAAACGTCTGCCTCCTCGATGCCGCGCGGGTTGATCCCCTGATGCGCCTGCACATGGCTGAGTGCCGCCAGCCGGTCGCGGATGATCGCTGCCGTCTCAAACTCCAGTTCGGCGGAGGCGGCTTCCATCCGCTTGGCCATGCGCTGCTGGATTTCATTGCTTTTGCCGGACAGGAAATTGCGCGCTTCGCCGACCAGCCCGGCGTAGCCCTCAGGCGAGATTTCGCCGGTGCAAGGCGCCGAGCAGCGCTTGATCTGGTGCAACAGGCAGGGCCGCGTCCGGCTTTCAAACACCGAATCGGTGCAGGAACGGATGAGGAACGCCCGCTGCATGGCATTGACCGTGCGGTTGACCGCGCCAGCGCTGGCAAACGGGCCGAAATACTCGCGCGATTTCATCCGCGCGCCGCGATGCTTGAAAATCCCGGGTGCCCGGTGGTCGGTGGTAATGACGATATAGGGGAAGCTTTTGTCGTCGCGCAGCAACACATTGTAGGGCGGGCGATAGCGCTTGATCAGTTGCGCTTCGAGCAGCAGCGCCTCGGCCTCTGAATTGGTCGTGACAATGGTCATGCTGCGCGTCTGGCTGACCATGCGGCGCAGCCGGTTCGGCATCTTGTCGACCTGGACGTAGTTCGCCACGCGATTCCGCAGCGCCCGCGCCTTGCCGACATAGAGCACGTCGCCGCGCGAATCGAGCATGCGATAGACGCCGGGTCGCGGCTTGAGCGTTGCCAGCACCTCGCGGATCGCCGCCACGCCCGCCTCGATGTCCGGCTGACCGCTGCCCTTCAGCGTATAGGCCGCGCGGTCCTCATTGAAGCGATCGGTCGACTGCCGGTCAGGTGGTGTGGGATTGCGGGGCATGCCCGGTCACTTAGGATATTGCGGCAGCCTTGGGGAGTGGCTGCGCAACAACCTGGTTCAAAACGACTTGCGCAAATCAATGCCGATCATCCGGCCTTTGGGATCGAGGAAGTCGGGCAGGTAGCTGAATGGCGTCGCGCCGCTGGCATCTGTGACTTTCTGGCGCGAATCGAAGATGTTGTCGAACTGGAAAGCCAGCCTCATGCCCTTGAAAATTGGCGACAGATCAGTGAGCGCCTTCTGGTTGCCCAGATCCGAGAACACGCGCAGATTAAGCCGGAAAGCGCTACCAAAGCGCAAGTTGGACGTTCCCGGCGCGCCAGTTGCCTTGATCCGCGTTGGCGCGCTCCAGTTGCCGTTGACCCGCAGACCGAAGCCTTTGCGGTAGGCACCGCCTTCGAGTTCGAGCGAATGGCGGGCCACGCCGCCTCCCGAGAGCGCGTCTCCGCCCAGCAGATCGAGCAAGGGGCCGCCCGGCGCAATAAGCACGCGGTCGGAAAAACGCAGCGTGTGATAGGCCGACAGGTTCCAGCGCCCCTGTCCGCCACCGCCGCCCATCATCGCCATCATGCGGCCCATGCCGGGCCCGCCCATGCCCGGACCCCCCATGCCCGACCCGGCGCCGCCCGGACCCCGCATCCCCGAGCCGCGAGCTGACCCGCCCTCGCCGCGTCCCGGCGGCGCCTTGCCGATTG
>JANLSP010000163.1:0-6599 GCA_031362485.1 Novosphingobium sp. | reverse complement strand
TCCTCAGCGTCGGGCGCAAGGGCATGAAGTTTCAACGCTACAAGGGGCTCGGCGAAATGAACGCCGAACAATTGTGGGAAACCACGCTCGACCCCGAAGCCCGCTCGATGCTCCGCGTCGAAGTGTCGCAGGCTGACGCTGCCGACGAAATCTTCACCCAGCTCATGGGAGACGTCGTCGAACCGCGACGCGACTTCATTCAGGAGAATGCGCTGAATGTCGCGAATCTGGATGTTTAGCGAAGACTGGCTGGATGCCCCGCGAGGATTCGAACCTCGATAAACGGTATCAGAAACCGGTGTCTTACCGTTAGACGACGGGGCAATCGGCTGAGCCCTCTAGGCATGGCGGCGAAGGGCGTCAAGGCTTCGGGCTTGCCGAGAATGGGTCATCAGGCTAGAAACAGCTTCAGGTACGCAGGCCAATGCCCGCGAAAACAATAAAGAGTGCAAGTATCATGGCGGAAGTTTTTCCGCCGGCAATGCGGGCCGAGGCGGCACAAGGCGCTGGGGCCGCGCCGGCGCAGGCCGACGGCGTTTCGCCATCTGCAGATTCGCAGGCCAATTCTGCGCAGACCCGGATTTCGCAAACTGAGAACCTGCGGCATATGCCGGCTGCGCGTCAGGCCTATGCCGCAATCGATCTGGGCACCAACAACTGCCGCTTGCTGATCGCGCGGCCCTCGGGCGAAAACTTTGCCATTGTCGATGCCTTCAGCCGGGTCGTGCGGCTGGGCGAAGGGATGGCGCAGACCGGGCGGCTGAGCCAGGCAGCGATGGACCGCGCGCTGGGCGCGCTGCAGGTCTGCGCTGACAAGTTGCGCCGCCGCAATGTCCATCTTGCCCGCTCGGTCGCGACCGAAGCCTGCCGACAGGCCAGCAACGGCGAAGATTTCATCGCGCGGGTGAGGAATGAGACGGGCATTTCGCTCGATGTCATCAGCACTCGCGAAGAAGCTCGCCTCGCAGTGCTGGGGTGTCACATCCTGCTCGAGCCTGGCAATGGCCCCGCCATGATCTTCGACATCGGCGGCGGCTCGACCGAGGTGGTGCTGATCGAAAGCACCGATACGGTGCCCCGCATTCTGGATTGGCAGTCTGTGCCCTGGGGCGTGGTTTCGCTCACCGAGACGTTTGGTCCCGAATCAGCCGACCGCGCGGGCCGCGAACTGCGCTATGCTGCAATGCGCAGCCGCGTGGCAGACAGCTTTGCCAGTTTTGCCGAGCGCACCGCCACTGCGGGCAATCTTGTTCAACCGGGCGGCATGCTGCGCCTGTTGGGCACCAGCGGGACCGTCACCACGCTGGCAAGCCTCCATCTCGACCTGCCACAATATGACCGGCGCGCGGTCGATGGGCTGATCGTACCGGCCGCTTCGATGCGCTCGATCAGCGCGCAGCTGTCGGCGATGTCGATTGCCGAGCGACAGGAGCTGCCCTGCATCGGGCGCGAGCGGGCTGATCTGGTGGTCGCGGGCTGCGCCATTCTGGAAGCCATTCTCGATCTGTGGCCGGCTGACCGGCTGGGGGTCGCCGATCGCGGTATTCGCGAAGGCATCCTGCGCAGCCTGATCGCGGCCAATGGCCAGGGCGATCGCCTCCGCGCCGAAGTTATGCGCGCGCGCCGAGAATGCCTGTGAGAGGCGAAGGTAAGAGCGCGGGCCAGCGCCTGCGCACGGGCAAGGGCCGCACGGCAAGTTCGACACGCTGGCTCTCACGCCAGCTGGCCGATCCCTATGTGAAGAAGGCCCGGGCCGAGGGCTATCGCAGCCGGGCAGCCTTCAAACTGGCCGAGCTCGACGACAAGTTCGGGCTCCTTAAAGGGGCCAGCCGGGTGATCGATCTCGGCATTGCGCCGGGCGGATGGAGCCAGATCGTACGCCAGCGCGCGCCCAAGGCGGCGATTGCCGGCATTGACCTGTTGCCCACTGATCCGCTTGAAGGCGTGACCATCTTCGAGATGGACTTCATGGCCGACGAAGCCCCGGCAGCGCTCGAATCGGCGCTCGACGGAATGCCCGATCTGGTGCTTTCCGACATGGCCGCCAACACCGTCGGCCACAAGCAGACCGATCATCTGCGCACTATGGGGCTGGTTGAAGCGGCAGCCCACTTTGCCATTTCGACCCTCGCGCCGGGCGGCGCCTTTGTGGCGAAAGTGCTGGCCGGCGGCACTGACGCTGATTTGCTGGCGCTGCTCAAGCGGCACTTCACCGCGGTCAAGCACGCCAAGCCGCCCGCGAGCCGCAAGGATTCGTCGGAATGGTATGTCATTGCTCAAGGCTTCAAACCCGCTGAATGACAAAGGGCGGACCCGCAGCCCCGCCCTTGTTTATTATTCAGAGTTCGGCCCTTACTTGGCGGCAGGCGCGGCAGCTGCGCCTGCTGCGGGAGCCGCAGCCGCTTCGGCAGCCGCCCCACCCTCGCCAGGAGCTCCGCCATCCGCTGCAGCGGCCGGGACAGCGGGAAGTGGCAGATTCGAGCCCTGCGCGTTCAGGTAGGCCATTACATTGGCGCGTTCCTGGCCATCTTCCAGGCCGGCAAAGGTCATTTTGGTGCCCGAAACCATCGCTTTGGGGCTGGTCAGCCAGGCGTTCATCGTCGCCCAGTCCCAGGTTCCGCCCTTGGCGGCAAGGTCAGGCGAATAGGCGAACCCGGCAGCGTGCTTGCCGACCGGCTTGCCGAAGATGCCGAACAGGTTGGGACCGATGCCATTGGCTCCACCAGATGCAATCGTGTGGCACGATGCGCACTTCTTGAAAGTCATCTCGCCTTTGGCAGGATCGGCGCTGGCGAGCAGTGTCTCGATCGGCACGGCGGCCGGCCCGCCTTCGCCGGAGACCACGCCGGCAATCTTGTAGCCCATGGTTTCCGGGCGATGCGGCTTGTCGGCACCAAAGTGGTGGCCGCTGATGCTGGCTAGGCCGAGCGCGACGATGCCGGAAAACAGCGTCCAGCCGGCGATGGTGTTGAAATTGTCTGCCATCGAAGAAAGCCCCGTGGGAAATGCCTTTGATTCAGCGGGCGCTCTAGTCAGCAGGGCTGCCGAGTGCAAGGCCCATTGCGGGATTTGCCCATAATCCCTAAGCGGCGGCGCGTGATGCACAGTTTCCCTGAGCCCGCACTTGCCTTGGTGGCACAAATGCAGACTGCTGCGGCTGCCGATCCGGCGCGCGCTGTCTCGTTTCAAGGTGCGCCCGGCTGCAATGGCCACCGTGCGGCGCTGGAATATGATTCGCAGTGCCTGCCCTTGCCCTGTTTCAGCTTCGAGGACGCGCTCGATGCAGTGAAGGACGGTCAGGCGGCGCGTGCCATTATCCCGATTGAAAACTCGCAGCACGGCCGTGTCGCCGATATCCACTTCCTGCTGCCCGAAAGCGGGCTGAGCATTGTTGGCGAACATTTCATGGAGATCCATCACACGGTGATGGCGCTTACCGATGGCCCGTTCGCCGCCGCCTACAGCCATCCGCAGGCGTTGGGTCAGACCCGCCACTATCTGCGCGCCCGCGGGATTGTGCCGATGGCCTATGCTGATACGGCGGGAGCGGCGGCTTTCATCAAGGAACAGGGCGATACGCAAGCCTGCGCGATTGCCCCCAGCATCGCCGCCGAACTTTATGGCCTCAGGATCGTTGCCGAAAATGTCGAGGATGCCGGCGACAACACCACCCGCTTTGTCGTTCTGGCCAGTCGGCCGCTTGATCTGGCAGGACTCGCCGGAAAATCGGCGATGACCACGCTGGTGTTCGAGGTCAACAATGTGCCCGCCGCGCTCTACAAGGCGCTGGGCGGGTTTGCCACCAACGGGGTCAACATGACCAAGCTGGAGAGCTATCAGCACGGTGCCAGCTTTGCTGCGACGGCGTTCTTTGCCGATATCGAAGGCGCGCCGGGCGATCCGCCGCTTGATCGTGCGCTGGCAGAGCTGGCATTCCACTGCAAGGAAATCCGCATACTGGGCACTTACGAGCAGGCGCGGAGGCGCGGGTAGCTTGCATGCGCCGCCACCCCATGTCACCACACAGCGGTGAGCGGGGCCAGTCCAGACATTCAGGGATCGACCATGGCGGCAGACACCGCGCGCGAATGGGAAGCAATGCGGGCTGCTGCTGATATTCAGTTCGCGCCGCTTCCGCCTATAGCGCCGCCGCCCGAGCCGCCCGCCTGGCTGGCGCAGCTGGGCGAATGGCTGCAAGCCCTGCTCGAGCCGCTCGGCCGGGCAATTGGCATGGGCTGGCCGGTGTTCAGCAAGATCCTGCTCGCGCTGCTGGCGCTGGGCGTTCTGTTTCTGCTGTGGCGTCTGGTGATCGAGCCATTGCTGGCAGCGCAGCGCAGACCCAGGGCAGAGCCAGAGCCAGAATGGGCACCGGCGCGTGCGCAGGCCGTGGCGCTGCTCGCCGATGCCGACCGGCTGGCGGCGGAAGGCAGATTCGGCGAAGCGGCGCACCTGCTGCTCCAGCGCAGTGTCGGCCATATTGCCGAGGCCCAGCCCGGCTGGCTGCTGCCAGCTTCGACCGCGCGTGAAATCGCCAGCCTGCCGCGCCTTCCCGCCCGCGCGCGCGATGCTTTCGCGGTGATTGCGGCCCGGGTGGAGCGCAGTCTGTTTGCCTTGCGGGACCTTGATGCGGGCGATTGGCAGGCAGCACGCAGTGCCTATGCCGATTTCGCTCTGCAAGATTTCCGCGCAATGGAGCCGGGCGGATGAGCGAGACCGGCGGCACGCTATTCAATCCCAGGGCCGCGCTGGCGCTGGTGCTGGTCGGCGCGGCGCTGTTCGTCATGCTGCTTTGGGCGATGGGCGCAGGACTCAACGGTGGCTCGGCCAACAACGGCGGCAGCCACGCGGGTGGCAAAGGGCTGACCGGCTATGCCGCGCTCGCCAACTTGCTCGAACGTCGCGGGTATGCCGTCAGCCGCTCGCGCAGCGCAGGGCGGCTCGACGATCCCGGGCTGCTTGTGCTCACGCCGCCGCATCAGGCGGAAAGCGCGGAAATCGGCGAAGTGATCGCCAAGCGCCGGCAGATCGGGCCAACGCTGCTGGTCCTGCCCAAATGGATCGCAGCGTCAGCGCCGCCGGGATTGTCTGACAGCAAGGCGCACAAGGGCTGGGTCTATCTGACCGATGTCAGGCCGCCGCAGTGGGGCAACGACGTCGCATCCCTCGGCAACCTTGATCTCAAGATCGAAGAGCGGCGCGGAGCGGGGGCAAGCTGGAGTGGCCTCGACCGGCGCGGCCGCCTGCCCGAGCCCAAGGCGGTGCAAACCATGACATCGGGCGGGCTCGTGGCTCTGGTTCGTGATGGCAACGCCCAGATGCTCGCGGGCTATCTTGATGATCGCGGCACATATCCGATGCTCGACGATCTCGCCGGGGTAAACCCGGGCAAGGCCGATGACGAAGGACTGTTTCCATTGCTGATCGTCGCCGAGCCAGATCTGCTTGACAATTATGGCATGGCCGACAGGGAGCGTGCACTTCTGGCGGTGGCGTTGATCGATGCGGCGATGGAGGGGGAGAAACTGCCGGTCACATTCGATCTGACGTTCAACGGTCTTGGCCGCTCGGCCAATCTGCTGACGCTTGCTTTCACGCCGCCTTTCCTGGCCGCTACCCTGTGCCTGATGATTGCGGCGCTTGCAGTGGGCTGGCGGGCATTTCTGCGCTTCGGGCCACCGCGCAAGGCTACGCGCGCCATTGCTTTCGGCAAGGCGGCGCTGATCGCCAATGCCGCCGGCCTCATCCGCCGCACGCGGCGATTTCACCTGGTTTCCGGGCCTTACGCCGATCAGGTGCGTGAGCGTCTGGCGCGTGCACTCGCCCTGCCGCGCAGCGCCGATGCCATGGCCACGGAAAAGCTGATCGACCGCGCGGTAGCGGGGCGCACTGCTGCGGAGAACGCCTTTTCTACACTGACAGCGCGGCTGCGCAGCGCCCGCCGGGAAGCCGATATCGTGCGCGCGGCGCAAAATCTGCATTCGCTTGAAAGGACGCTGAAAAAATGAGTGAAACCAACCAGCCGGGCGCATTGATGACTGGCCCGATGACCTTGGCCGAAGTCGCCCAACTGGCAGCGGCGATTCGCGGCCAGATCGCCAAGGCAATCGTCGGGCAGACCGAAACGGTCGATCATTTGCTGATCGCGCTTCTGGCGCAGGGGCACGTGCTGCTCGAAGGTCCGCCAGGAACGGCAAAGACTTTCCTCGCACAGTGCTTCGCCGCCAGCCTCGGGCTCGATTTCGGGCGTATCCAGTTCACGCCCGACTTGCTGCCGGGCGATATTCTCGGCTCCAGCCTGTTCAACTTCCAGACCAGCCAGTTCACCCTGACCCGCGGACCGATCTTCTGCGACCTGCTGCTCGCCGATGAAATCAACCGCACCCCGCCCAAGACCCAGGCCGCGCTGCTGGAGGCCATGCAGGAGCGCCAGGTGACGCTCGACGGCGATGTCCACGCGCTCGCCGATCATTTCATGGTGGTGGCCAGGCCATGGACATCGCCGTCCAGCGTCACCCGGCGCTCCTGCATGGCTTCAAGGAGCGCGGCCTGGGTCGTGGGGGGGGTGCGGTTGATTTCATCGGCGAGCAGCAGGTCGCAGA
>JANLSP010000077.1:0-1684 GCA_031362485.1 Novosphingobium sp. | reverse complement strand
CGCTCCGGGCATGGCCGGGGCAGGGGCGGGCTATTGTGCGTGGGCGGCGGCAATGTCAAGACGAAGGCGATGGATGAAACGCCAAAAGCTCCAACCCGTGAGGAGCGCCTCGCTGCGCAACTGCGTGAGAACCTGAAGCGGCGCAAGGCGCAAGCCCGTGCGCAGTCAAGTGAGGCGCGCGTGCGTGAGGGGCGGGATGCGGCCGCCCTTTCCAAACCCGACCCGAAAAGCTAGGGCGTGGCGCTCCCGACTGATGGAGCGTCTGCCTTGCCTCGCCTGATCCTTGTTCGCCACGGCCAGAGTCAGTGGAATCTGGAAAACCGCTTCACCGGCTGGTGGGATGTCGATCTGACTCCAAAAGGCGAGGACGAGGCGCGCGCGGCTGGCCGACTGCTCGCGGAAAAGGATATGTTGCCCGATGTCGCATTCACTTCGCTGCAAAGCCGCGCGATCCGCACGCTGCATCTGGCGCTGGAAACAGCAGGCCGCGTCTGGATAGCCGAAACCAAGGACTGGCGGCTCAACGAGCGCCACTATGGCGGGCTGACCGGGCTCGACAAGGCCGAAACCGCCGCGAAGCACGGCGAAGACCAGGTCAAGGTATGGCGGCGCAGTTTCGACATTCCCCCGCCGGTGCTCGAAGCCGGGTCCGAGTTCGATCTTTCCGCTGATCCGCGCTATGCCGGGATCGCCATCCCATCGACCGAAAGCCTGAAAGATACCATCGCCCGCGTCCTGCCCTATTACGAGGCAGCGATTGTCCCCGTGTTGCGCACTGGCCAGACCGTGCTGGTCTCCGCCCACGGCAATTCGCTGCGCGCGCTGGTCAAGCATCTGTCGGCCATTTCCGATGCGGACATCACCGGCCTCGAGATTCCCACCGGCCAACCGATCATCTATGAGTTGGACGGCAACCTCACGGCGCTGGAACGCTATTATCTCTCGGAGCGCTAAAATGACCGCACCCGTGGCCCCTGAAGTCGCTATTGTGATGGGAAGCCAGTCCGACTGGGCGACGATGAAATGCGCTGCCGATGCACTCGACAAGCTGGGGGTTGCCCACGATGTCCGCATCATCTCGGCCCACCGCACACCTGATCGCCTTGTCGCATTTGCCAAAGGCGCCGCCGATGCGGGCTTCAAGGTGATCATTGCCGGTGCCGGCGGCGCGGCGCACCTCCCCGGCATGGTCGCCTCGATGACGCATTTGCCGGTGCTCGGCGTGCCGGTGCAGTCCAAAGCCTTGTCAGGGCAGGACAGCCTGCTGTCCATCGTCCAGATGCCCGCAGGCATTCCGGTGGGCACACTGGCGATCGGCGAGGCGGGGGCGACCAATGCCGGGCTGCTGGCAGCGGCGATCCTGGCGACCAATGATCCGGTCTTGGCCGAACGGCTCAAGGCTTACCGCGCAGCACAGAGCGCGGGTGTAGCGGAAAGGCCTTCGTGAGGTGAGCTTGTCGAAGCCCGCACGCGGCGGGCGCCCCATATGATCCCCCCCGGTTCCACCATTGGCATCCTCGGCGGCGGCCAGCTTGGCCGCATGCTTGCCATGGCCGCTGCGCAGCTCGGTTACCGGGTGCACATCTATGCGCCCGAGGCCGACAGCGTGGCCGCCGAAGTCAGCGCGGCATTCACCTGCGCCGCCTGGGAAGATGCCGAGTCCATGGCCCGCTTCGCCGGTGAT
>JANLSP010000067.1:0-1537 GCA_031362485.1 Novosphingobium sp. | reverse complement strand
GCCTCGGCGAGGCCCTCAACTGTTATGATCTCGGCGCCATCGGCCTGGACTGCCAGCATCAGACAGCTCCTCACTGCCTAGCCATCGACGATAACCGAGCAGGCGCCGCACACGCCATGTTCGCAGCCCAGATGCACGCCGGTGTAGCCAGCATCCTCGCGCAGGAAATCGCCAAGCGACTTGCGCGCCTCGCAGCGGCCCGTCTGGCGGCGGCCGTTGATGGTCATTTCGAGGCTGAATTCTGCCCGAGGTTCATTGCGTGGCGCGCTCATGCGGCCCTCCGGATGTTGAGTGCTTCACTGAGCGTGCGCGTGAAAATACGGCGGCCGACCGAGCGGCGATATTCGGCGCTGGCATGGTGGTCGTCGAACGGGGCGGTTTCGGACAGGGCCAGTTCGGCGATTGCTGCCGGATCGATGGCATCCAGCCCCTTGCCGAGCAGCGCTGCCTCGGCCGCGCGCGCCTTGATCGGCGTCGGCCCCATGCCGAACCAGGCGATCCCGGCGCGGGCAATCTTGCCATGTTCCAGTGCCAGCGCGCCGACCATGCCGACCAACGCGAAATCGCCGGGCCGCTGGGCCACTTCGCGGAACAGCGTGACGTGCCCGGTGGGCCATGCGGGATAGAGGATGCCGGTAACCAGTTCGTCCGGCTCCAGCACGGTCATATAGGGCCCGAGGTAGAAATCGTGGGCGGCAATCGTGCGGGTGCCGCGTACCGACCGCACCTCGATCATCGCCCCCAGCGCGACTGCAGTCGCCGGCATTTCGGCCGCTGGTTCGCCCAGCGCGACCGAGCCGCCGATGGTGCCGCGGTTGCGCGTCTGGTGGTGACCGACATGGCTGAGCGCCTCGATGAACACAGGCAGTTCGGCGGCGAGCAGCGCGCTGCCCAGCGCATCCACCTGCGGGGTTGCGGGGCCGACGCGGATGCCGCCCGCGGTTCGCTCGACGCCTTTCAGCGCGGTGATCCTGTTGATATCAACCAGGATGAAGGGCTGGCTCATGCGCAAGTTGAGCAGCGGCATCAGCGTCTGCCCGCCAGCGAGGATGGTCGCGCCGCCGCCCGCTTCGGCGAGCAGGGAGCAGGCCTCATCGATGCTCGCCGGCGCGGCGTAGTCGAACGGGGCGGGCTTCATGACTGCCCCCCCATTTTGTTGGCGCTGCGCCGCCCGGCATCATAGCCAAGCCCCAGCGTGGCAAGTGCCAGCAGCAGCACCGCGACGACCCACCAGTCGGCCGCCTCGCTGCGGCCAAGCAGGAAACCTGCAAGGATGGCGAGGCCGAGCGCCACTGCCCAGGTCCAGGGGAAGCCGCCGCCCGAAGAAGCGGGTGCGGCCACGGGAGCAAGCCCAGGCACCGGAGCAACAGCTTGCGCCTGCACCAAACCGACCGCTGCCGGAGGTGCTTCGCCGACCACCACTTCGCCGAATTTGGTAAAAAAGCGATCCGCCATCTGCCGCGCGGTCGCATCGATCAGCGGGCCGCCCAATTGCGCCATGCGGCCGCCGACTTGCGCTTCGACCGTGTACGAGAGC
>JANLSP010000059.1:0-3490 GCA_031362485.1 Novosphingobium sp. | reverse complement strand
CGTCGGTCCCGGGCCAGGCGACGTGCGTGAAGATGTGGTCCATCGTCATCTCTTGATTGCGCAGAAAGAACATTTCCATCGGCTTTTCGATCGTCATGGTTGAGCGGAAGAGGAAGTAAGGTGCGTCCTTGATGAAGTCGTATTCGGTGAAGAGGTGGATTTCCGGATAATTCTGTTCGTAGCCGGAACGCGTGAGGCGCACCATCTTCTTGTTCTCGAGTTTCTTGTGGTTTTGGACGGGATCCCACACGCCAATGCCGCGGTAATCCTTCGCGCCGACGCGTTGAAAGCTGGGCGCCCAGTGCATGCGGTTCTTGGTGCGCTCGATACGGACCCCCGAGCTCTTGTGGACAATCGCCCGCAGCGTGCCGTTGTCTTCGATCTTGCCGCTACCGAGATCGCGCGCCGTCAGATCGGCCTTATAGAATGGGTTCTCGAAGACAAACCCGATCGGATCCGCGGCCAGAAACAGGAACAAGGAGAGCATCAAGAACTAGCTTACGCGTTCGATGATCGTTGCGTTGGCCATGCCGTAACCTTCACACATGGTCTGCAAGCCATAGCGACCGCCGGTTCGCTCCAGTGCACCCAGCAGAGTCGTCATCAGCCGGGCGCCGCTGGCGCCAAGCGGATGGCCTAGGGCAATCGCGCCGCCATGCACGTTGACCTTGTCATGCGGGATGCCGAGTTCTTTCATCCAGGCCAGCGGGACGGAAGCAAAGGCTTCATTGCATTCGAACAGGTCGATCTGATCGATTGTCATGCCCGCTTTGTTCAAGGCGTGCTGCGTGGCCGGGATAGGAGCAGTCAGCATCCACACCGGATCGTCGGCACGAACGGAAAGGTGATGGACGCGCGCGCGGGGCTTGAGACCGTGGTCCTTCACCGCGCGCTCGGATGCGATCAGCAATGCCGCTGCAGCGTCGCAGTTCTGGCTGGCGACACCCGCTGTTATGGTCCCGCCTTCCTGAACCGGCTTGAGGCCGGCCAGCCCCTCCAGCGTTGTTGCGGGACGAATTGTCTCATCAGCTTCGAGACCTTCGAGCGGGGCGATTTCTTTGCTGAACCAGCCCGCTTCGCTAGCTGTTTGCGCACGCCGATGACTGGCGAATGCGAATTCTTCCATTGCTTCGCGAGAGATGCCCCATTTGTCCGCGATCATCTGCGCCGAAGCGATCTGATCGAGCAGGCCATCGCCATAGCGCGCGAGCCAGCCCTGCGATCCGGTGAAGGGATCGCCAAAGCCATAGTGTTGCCCGGCATACATCGCCGCCGAAATCGGAATGGCGTTCATCGCCTGACTGCCGCCTGCGACGACCAGATCCTGCGTGCCCGACAGCACACCCTGCGCTGCGAAGTGGATCGCCTGTTGCGAGGATCCGCATTGCCGGTCGATGGTTGTGCCGGGCACATGCTGGGGGAGACCTGCGACCAGCCAGGCGGTGCGGCCGATGTCGCCTGCTTGCGGCCCGATGGTATCGCAGCAGCCCCAGACGACATCGTCCACCGCGCCCGGATCGATGCCAGTGCGCCCGATAAGTGCCTTGATCGGGTGGGCGGCCAGGTCAGCCGGATGGAGCGCGGCAAGGCTGCCCTTCTTTCGCCCGACAGGAGTGCGCACGGCATCGATGATATAGGCTTCGGGCATGGTCAGTCCTCAGGCAAAGGTGTGTGCGGACGCTTCGGGTCGAAATCCCGACCGGCAAAGGCCGCGCCGGGCATGGAAGCAAGCGAGCAACATCAGAACTTTGCAGCTTTGCCGGTCTCGACGAAGGCATCGCGGCTCTTCTGCGAATCCTCGTGCATGTACATTTCGAGCGTGAAGCCCTGTTCCCAGCGATAGCCACGATCGACGTCGCGCGGTTCGAGGCCGTTGAGCGCTTCCTTGGCGATAACCAGTGCCTTGCGGCTCTTGGAGGCGACCACGGCGCAGAACGCGCGCGCCTCTGTTTCAAGATTGGCGCGCGGCACCACCTTTTCTACCGCGCCAAGGCGGTAAGCTTCCTCGGCCGGGATGGTGCCCCCGGTGAAGAAGGCGGCGCGCACTTTGTGCAGCGGCAACATGCGCGAAAGATGGCTGGCGCCGCCCATCGCGCCGCGATCGACTTCGGGCAACGAGAAGAAAGCATCGTCAGCGGCAATGATCGTGTCGGACGCCCCGCAAATGCCGATGCCGCCACCGATGACGAATTTGTGGACGGCACTGACCACCGGCACTTCGGCGTCGCGGATCGCCTTGAAGGTCAGGTAGTTGCCGCGATTGAGCAAGGTGATGCGGTCCGGATGCGCCTGCATCTCCTTGATATCGACGCCGCCGCAAAAGCCGCGACCTTCGGCCCGGATGAGGATGCAGTTTACATCGGGATTGCTCCCCGCCTCGCTAATGATCCCCGGAAGCGACATCCAGGTTACGCTGTCGAAGGCGTTTACCGGCGGTACGTCGAAGACAATTTCGGCGATCCGGTCCGCGATGGTGCAGGTAATGGGCATGACTTGTCCTAGGCAGTTAGCGCGGCCAGCCGCGCGCGGGCATCTTTCTCGATCCGGTTAAGCAGGTCCGCGCAGCCCGGCAAGTCGGTCAGACGACCGGCGACAACACCAGTGGCCATCAGGCCATGTTCTGCATCGCCGGCAACAACGGCGCGCTGGATCATCATCGGGGCGGCAGCGGCCATCATCGCCTGAGCCAGCGGCATTTCACCGTGGCTGGTCATGCCACGTGCAGCTTTCAACATGTCCAGCCAGCTCGCGCCGCTCTGGCGCTTCATATCGACCCCGGCCTCCAGCGCCCGCTTCCACATGCCCAGCTTGCCGGAGGCTTCGATGCGCCGGAGCAGCGGGTTGAGGATCATCCTTTGGGGAATGCCATCGACCTTCGTGGAAACCGCTATGTCGCCGGTGCCCGCCTTGACATAGGCTGCCTTGGGAGCAGCGGGAACCGGGCTTTCCGCAGTCATCAGGAAACGGGTGCCCATGGCGATCCCCACTGCGCCGAAGGCCAGAGCTGCGGCAAGGCCGCGCCCATCACCAAAACCGCCGGCGGCGACCACCGGAACGTCCACTGCATCGAGCACTTGCGGCAGCAAGACGGTCGTCGGCACCGCGCCGGTATGACCGCCGCCCTCTCCGCCCTGAACCGTGATCATCTCGCAGCCCAGCTGGACCATCTTTTCGGCGTGTTTCACAGCGCCGACCGTGGGGATGCAGAGGATTCCAGCATCCATGAAGCGGCCGATCGTCTTCGCATCCGGCCCGCGCCCGAAGCTGACGGCGCGCACCCGGTCGGCGTTGGCGAGGACAATCTCGACGATTTCCGCCGCGCCCGGCTGGAAGCTGTGAAAATTCACTCCGAAGCCTTGCGGCGTCATGTCCTTCAGCCGTGCGATTGCCTCTCCCAGTTCGCCCGGTTGCATCACGGCGCCCGCCAGAAAACCGAACGCACCGGCATTGCTCGTTGCAGCAACGAGCAATGCCGGTGCGTTCGGTTTTC
>JANLSP010000021.1:0-33734 GCA_031362485.1 Novosphingobium sp. | reverse complement strand
CGAACGCGGAAGATCCCCCCGCGATCCGCACACCGCGCCTCCTGTCGATGCTGCATGAAATCATCCGGCTGATCGCCGAGGGCAGCAAGCCGGTTATTGCTGCAATCGACGGCCATGCCACCGGTGCCGGTTTGTCGCTTGCGGCAGCCTGCGACTTCATTGTGGCCGGGTCGACCGCCAAGTTCTGTGCCTCGTATGGCCGGGTTGGCCTTGTTCCCGATGCAGGATTGCTGTGGTCGCTGCCGCGCCGGATCGGCACGATCAGGGCGCGCAACCTGATGCTGACTGCAGCCGGCATTGATCTGGAAACTGCCCTGCGGATCGGTCTTGCCGATATGACTGCTCCGGAAGGAGAGACGCTGGCGACTGCGTTCGAGATCGCGCACAACTATCTTCGTGTTGCGCCGCTGGCCGCAGCGCACATCAAGGATGTTCTCGCAGCCGACAATCTCTCGCTTGACGAAGCGTTCGAAGCAGAGCTGCGGATTCAGCCGCAGCTTACCGGCAGTGCGGACTATCTGGAGGCGAGAGCAGCTTTCGCAGAGAAGCGGCAACCGCGCTTTATCGGTCAGTGAACTACCGCACGGCCACCGGGCCAAGCGCCGCGAAATGCGCACGCGCTTCGCTGGTCAATTCCACCGATGCCTTGAGCTTTGGATCGACCTGGGCGAGTGTACTGCGCGAAACCACGCGGCAAATGCCATGCTGAAACACCGCCTGGTCGAACGCCAGCGAGGTCCTGCCGATCCTGGCCACTGCCGAGCCGATGATCACTTCGCCGGGAAAGTGAAGCTCGTCCCGGTAATCGATCTCGATGCGGACAAGCACGAAGTGGCAACCCGCGGCGGCGGCATCGACCACGACGTGGCGGAGCAATTCACCGCGCCCCGATTCGAGGAAAGTGCTGACCACGGCATTGTTGATGTGGCCGAACGCGTCGGTGTCGCCAAAGCGCGTCTTCTCGGTGGTGACGACAGCAAAATCCTCGAGGCGCGGCAGTTCCGGCTTCGTGGCGCTCATCGTTCAGACAAGCTTGAAGACAGGGACGAAGATATCGGCATTCTGCTCGAACCCGACTTCCACGGGCGCGCCGATCTTCACCTGATCGACATCGTCGGCGATGATCCGCGCAATGAGCCGCACGCCGGGCTGATCATCAAGATCGATCGTGCCGATGGCATAGGGCACCGCGAGGCCCGGCGCCCAAGGCTGGCGATTGATCGTGAAAGTCGCGATTGTGCCCTTGCCCGAGGCAGGCTGGGGAACGACATTGCGCGAAAGGCACTTGGGGCAGATCACTTGCGGCGGATGAATGCGATGGTCACAATCTTCGCAGGTGGCGATGTTCAGGTGGCCCTCGGCCCCGCCCGTCCAGAATGCTTCGGTTTCAGCAGTTACAGCCGGCAAGGGGAAGGTCATGCTTCTCTCTTTCCAAAAAACAGGGCAGTTACACAAGGCACAATCCGCGCGATGGCGTCGATGGCCATTCTAGACATGCAGGAGAGATAAAGCGACATGTTGAAAGCATCCATCACAGGTATAGGAATGTCGCAGGTTTCGCGCAGTATCGTGCGCCCTTGCATGGACCATCTTGCCGACGCGGCAATCGAGGCGCTTGCCGATGCGGGCCTCACCCGCGACGATATCGACGGTATCACCACCTACCCCGGCAAGAGCGATTCGGGCGCAGGCATGTCGCCGCTGGGCTGTACCGAAGTACGCGATGCGCTGGGGCTGAAAACCCGCTGGCACAGCGGCAGCATGGAAGGTCCAGCGCAAATGTCCCCCCTGATGATTGCCGCAATGGCAGTCAGCACCGGGCAAGCACGCCATGTGCTCTGTTTCCGCGCGCTGAGCGAATATGCCGCACAGGGCGGCGGCGGCCGCAAGGGCAGCGTGAGCGAAAACCCGCAGGGCATCGGCGGCTGGATTTCGTGGCTGGTGCCCATGGGCGCACTGTCTGCGGCCAACTGGGCGGCGCAATATGCCATGCGCCGGGTCCATGAATTCGGCGTGACCCGCGAGATGATCGGCACGCAATGCGTGCTCCAACGCGCCAATGCGCAGCAAAACCCGCGCGCCATATTCCATGGCAAGCCGCTGACCATGGAGGACTACCTCAACGCCCGGATGATTTCCGATCCGCTCTCAATGATGGACTGTGACGTGCCGATCGACGGGGCCTGCGTGATCATTGTCTCGGCCGCCGATGCGGCAAGGGACTGCGCGAAGAAGCCGATCAGGATCGAAGCTTTCAGCGCAGCGCTGGAAGGTCGCGACAGCTGGGACCAGCGCCCCGACCTGACCCAGATGGCCTCGCAGGATTGCGGCAAGGACATCTGGAACAACACCGATTTCAAGCCGAAGGATGTCGATGTGGCTGCCCTCTATGACGGTTTCAGCGTGTTTGTGCCGATGTGGCTGGAATCTTTCGGCTTCTGCGGCCGCGGCGAAGGCGAACGCTTCATCGCCGATGGCCACACCGCGCTGACTGGATCGCTACCAGTCAATACCGGAGGGGGGCAACTCTCGGCCGGGCGCCTTCACGGCTTCGGCCACATGCACGAGGCCTGCACCCAGATTCGCGGCGAAGGCGGCGGGCGGCAGGTGGCAGGAGCCAAAACCGCCGTCGTCGGAATGGGCGGCGGCTCGCTTGCCGGAGCCATGTTGCTGCACTGCGAATGATCGAGGGCTATCGTGCCTACAGGCCGTATTTTGGCCTCCTCGCCGTGCTCTGGATCGCCGAGGCGACCAGTGCCTTCGAAGGCTCGATGATCTATGCCGCGCAGCGCTACATAAATCAGGATTTCGGCGACAACTCGCTGCTGGGCCTGCTCTATTCCTCCTATCTGATCGTCGGCGCTGCGGCAGCGGCGCTGGTGGGCCGGATGGGCGATGTCTTCGGGCGCAGGCGGCTGATGCTGATAATTCTCGCGCTGGGTTCACTGGGTTCGGTGATGAGCGCGTTTTCAACCGGCATGCCAAACCTGCTGCTTGCCGGCCGCATCCTGCAAGGCCTGACCGGCGCGGTCTTGCCGCTCGCGGTCGGGCTGGTACGCGAGAACATGCCGCCCGACAAAATGCCGATGGGCATCGGCCTGATGATCTCCGGTGCGTCGCTGGGCACCGCGGGCGGCCTGGTGATCGGCGGGCTGATTGCAGATAATTTCAGCTGGCACGGCATTTTCATAGCCAGCACCGCATTTTGCCTGGCTTCGCTGATCGGCGTACTGGTGGTCGTGCCGGTTTCTCCGCGCCTGCCCAATGTGGCCGGTATCGACTGGTTTTCAGGCATCCTCTTCGCGCCCGGCATCATGCTGCTGACATGGTATTTCAGCACGATCGCCAGGCTGGGACTGGTGCACCAGGCGGGTCTGATCGCCCTGGCAAGCGGCGCGGCTCTGTTGGCCTACTGGTTCTGGCGCAGTCTCAGGGCCGAAGTCCCGCTGATCGACGTGCGCCTGTTCCGCAACCCCAGCGTGGCTGTCGCCAATCTGGTGACAGCATTGGTGGCGCTCAGTTCGCTCCAGATCACGCTGATCTTTCAGGTCTTGCTCCAGACCCCGCTGTGGACCGGAATCGGCTTGGGCGCGACTGCGACCCTGGCTGGCCTGGCCAAGTTGCCATCCAATATCCTGTCGACATTTGGCGGCCCCCTGAGTGGCTGGATTACCGGACGCGGCGGCGGGCGGTCGGCGATGCTGTGGGGCGGCATTGTTTCGACCACGGGCTGGGTTCTGGCCTATTTCATTCACGGATCGATCCTGCAGGTTATCCTGGTGCTCTGCGTCATATCGTTCGGTACGACGATCCTGTTCGCAGTCGGCCCGACCATCCTGGCCAGCGCGGTGCCGCAAGAGCGCACCAGCGAAGTATCGGGCATGCTCTCGGTTACACGCGGAATCTTCTCTGGCATCGGCGCCATGATGGTCACCTTGCTGCTCGCTTCCGAAGTGCTGACCGAGCCGGGGGGCAAGGCGCAATATGCGTCCGCCGCCGCGTTTGAGCTGACGGTGCTGGTGGTGATCGGTTTCAGCGTCCTCGCCACCTTGTGCGCCTTTGCCCTGCCCAGGCGCGCGGCTGGCGAGTATTGAAACGGGAGTAGTCTGCATGTCGGAAATCAGTGGGCTGCGCATTGTCATTACCGGCGGCGCAAGCGGCATGGGCGAGGCCATGGTCAAGGATTTCTCCCGCAACGGCGCTGCCGTCGTTTCGCTCGACATCAGCGATGAGCCAGGACAGGCCATCGCCGCCGCTGCCGGCGCGGCCTATCTCCGCTGCGATGTTTCAGACGAGGCATCCGTCGCCGCAGCCTTCGAACAGTCGGCCAGACATTTGGGCGGCATCGATGCCCTAGTTCACGCGGCCGGTATCGCGCCTAGCGCGCCGGCCGAAAGCATCGCCTTGTCAGATTGGGAGATGGTCTTTGCCGTCAATGCCCGCGGCACATTCCTCACCAATCAGGCCGCCTTTGCCTATCTCAAGAAGCATGGCGGGCGCATCATCAACTTCGCCTCCGCCGCCGGCATCACCGGACAGCCCAACAAGGCACACTATTCCGCCACCAAGGGCGCGGTGCTGGCCTGGACGCGGACTATCGCCAAGGAATGGGGGCAATACGGCATCACCGCAAATTGCATCGCGCCGGCGATTGAAACGCCGATGTACCTCAAGACCCGCTCGCTGATGAGCGCCGAGGCCCTTGCCGCACTCGATGCCATGCTCGCCGCCAATATGCCGATAGGCGGAAAGCTGGGTGATCCGGACCGTGATCTCGCCCCGGTTCTGCGATTTCTCGTTGGCCCGGGATCGCGTTTCATCACAGGACAGATATTTTCCATCGATGGTGGGCTAACCATGGTCCGTTGATTAAGGCCGACAGCTGGAGGACAGCATGTCAGGACCACTTGCCGGAATTAAAGTCATCGAAGTTTCAATGTGGGCGTTTGTGCCGTCAGCGGGCGCCATGCTCGCCGACATGGGCGCTGACGTCATCAAGATCGAACCCCACGCGGGCGATCCGGTGCGGGGCCTCGCCATGGGAGGGATCGCGCCTGGCACCGGCGGCTTCACCTTCATGTATGAAATCTGGAATCGCGGCAAACGCAGCGTCACGCTGGATATCGCCGCCGAAGGCGCGCTCGATGTGCTGCACCGGATGCTTGAGGACGCCGACGTGTTTCTCACCAGCCTGCTCCCTCCCGCACGCCGCAAACTTGGCATCGATGTCGAAGCGCTTACCAGCCGGTTCCCCAATCTGATTTACGCGGCTGGCAGCGGGCAGGGTGTCCACGGGCCGGATGCCGAAAAGGGCGGCTACGACTCGATCTCCTTCTGGTCGCGCAGCGGCGTTGCCTCGGCAGTCACACCCGATGACCTGCCTTACCCGTTGCCGATGCCTGGCGGTGCATTTGGCGACAGCATGAGTGGCTCCATGCTTGCGGGTGGGATCGCCGCCGCGATCGCCCAGCGCGCCATGACGGGCAAAGCCTCGGTGGTGGATGTCTCGCTGCTCAACGCTGGCATGTGGGTGATGCAGCCCGGAATAGTTGCCTCAAATCTTGTCGGCATTGACGAGATGCCCAAGGCCGGGAGGCTGGGTATGCCCAATCCGCTGGTCAACAACTATCGCACTTCGGACGGCCGCTTCCTCGCGCTGTGCATGCTGCAAGGCCAGCGCTACTGGCCGGGGCTGTGCAGGGCGCTGGAACGGCCTGACCTGATCGCCGATCCGCGCTTCGACAGCGATGCGAAACGCGCCGAAAACATCCTCGAATGCGTGACGATCCTCGATGAGATCTTCGCCACCAGAACTCTTGCCGAATGGAAGCCCGTTCTGCTCGCGCAGGAAGGACAGTGGGACGTGGTCCAGAAAGTGGGCGAACTTGCCCAGGACAAGGACGCGCTGCCAAACGCTTCATCCAGGATGTCGATTACGGCGACGGGCGCTCGATCAAGATGGTCAGCGCGCCAGTCCAGTTCGACCGGCAGGCGCTCACCGCCCGTCCCGCACCCGAGCTTGGCGCGCACAACCAAGAAGTGCTGCTTGCTTCAGGCTATTCCCTAGACGATATCATTGCTTTGCAGATTTCCGGCGCCACCTTCTGAACCACGAAACTCAAGGATCCCTACATGACTGATCTTCTCGGCTATCAAGGCAAGCGCGTTGTCATAGCAGGCTGTTTTTCCGGCATGGGCGCTGCCTGTGCCCGGCTTCTGGTCCAGGCCGGGGCAGAAGTGCATGGCGTTGATATCAAACCATCACCGGTTGAAATGGCTTCGTTCACCAAACTCGATCTCAAGGATCCGGCGGCAATTGAGGCTGTCGTGGCTTCCATCGGCGGTGAAGTCGATGCGGTGTTCAATTGCGCCGGCCTGCCTCAGACATTCCCGGCAGTCGATGTCGTCGCGGTCAATTTCATCGGCATCCGGCATTGGACCAACCAGTGGATTGCCCGGATGAAACCGGGCAGCGCGATCGTCTCGATTTCGTCCAACGCGGCGATGAACTATCATGCCAAGCTGCCGCTGCTCAGCGAGTTCGTCTCTATCGAGGACCCGGTCGAAGCGCTTGCCTGGGTCAAGGCGCATCCCGCTGAAATCCTGGAAGGCTACAGCTTTTCGAAGGAAGCGCTCGTCGTGTGGACCCAGCGGCGCAGCGTCGATCTGATCACCAGGGGAATCCGGATCAACTGCAGTCTTCCCAGCCCGACGGCGACGCCGATGATGAAGGATTTCGAGATCGCCGCTGGCAAGAAAATCCTCGAAGTGTTCGCCAAGCCGATCAACCGCCAGGCGACGGCCGAGGAACAGGCGGGGCCACTGCTCCTGCTCAATTCGCCCTTGGCCAGCTTCGTCAGTGGCGTCTGCCTGCCGGTCGACGCCGGGTTTACCGGCGGGGTCATGACCGGGCTGATCGATATCCAGTCGCTCATGGCTGAAGCGATGAGCGGCGGCGCCTAGCGTGGCCGATTATGACGCCGTTATCATCGGGGCAGGCGCCGGCGGACTGACTGCCGCTGCCTGCCTGGTCAACGCGGGAAAATCGGTCCTCGTTGTCGATGACCATGATCGCGTGGGGGGGCGTGCGGCCTCCTATGACGCTGACGGCTTCACGATCAATGTCGGCGCAATCACCCTCAAGATAGGCGGCACTCTGGAGCAGATATTCGCCGCAACCGGCGTCCCCTATGACGTGCGCCAGCCCGAGCCTCGCACGGTGTTCCGGGTGGGCGGCAAGATCGTCAATGCAGGCAAGGGCGGCTTGGGAATGTTGCTCGCCGGTCTTACCAAGACAGCCGCGGTGATCGGCTCCAAATTTGCCGAGGCGCGGCAGGGCAATCTGCCAGACGCGCGGCTATCGACCAAGGAATGGCTCAATGGCCTGACCAGGAACAAGACCGTCCACGGCCTGTTTCGCAATCTGTGCGCGGTATTGTTCTCGGCAAACCCGGAAGATCTGCCCGCGCGCGCGTTTCTCTCGTTCTTCGGCAAGAACGCCTCGACTCCTTTCGGCATCTGTCCGCGCGGAACAATCGGGATCTGGAACGATCTGGCTGAAGGAATCGTCCGGAAAGGCGGCAAGATTCGTCTTGAAACCAGGGCGACTCGCATTGTGATCGAAGCAGGCGCCGCAACCGGCGTAGTGCTGCAGGCTGACGGCGCTGAGACCACAGTTACGGCACACACGGTTATCAGCGATGCCGGCGTTTCAGCGACGATTGCCCTGGCAGGCGAGCAGGCCATGGGGGCTGACTATGTCGCCACGGCGGCGCAGACCATCCGTCCGACCACGATGTTCAACATCTATCTCGCGTCGCAAAGCAGGATCCTCGAAACCGCCGCGCTCATCACGCTCGGCAACACTGACAGCCTCTGCCTGGTCGGCGAGCTGACCGCGACTTGCCCTGAACTGGCGCCGTCGGGATGGTATCTGCATGTCGCCTATTCGGTGCCCCGCAATAGTTCGGCGCAGCTCGACCCGCAGGCCGAAATCGATCGTGCGCTGGCGGAACTCAATCGCGAGTACCCCGAGTTCGCCAATGCCAGATTGCTGGCGGCAACGCCGATGTTTGGCGAGTGGCCGGCCGCGCGGACCTGCCCCGGCTTCAGCATGCCGCAGGAAACTCCGATCCCCAATCTCTGGAACGTGGGCGATTCGGTGATTGCCTATGGCGATGGCGGAACCCAGGCCTGCGCGGAGACCGGGAAGCGGGCGGCGGAAATGGCCGCGGCTTATGTCGCCGCGTAGAACTGGCTGAAGCTGTTTGCGCTGTTGCCGGCAATTGACGGCGATCAGCGCCTTATCGCCGGGACCACTTCCATCCCATCATACATGTGTAACCTGCTCCCCTTTTCTTGACTAAACCCGAGCCACTCCTACTCACGGACGCTGCGGCAAGTGTATTCGCGTGAAGCGCGCTCGATCATTGGTGAAAGGATGACATGACCCAGCCAGCTCTTCTCGGCAGAGCTCTTGTCTTGGGCGGCGGCGGGTTGGCCGGACTTGGCTGGTTCGCCGGGCTGTTTCACGCCATGGCGCAGCAAGGCACCGACTTGCGCGATGCAGATCGTATGATCGGCACTTCGGCCGGATCGGCCACAGCCGCACAGTTGCGTAGCACCCAGTCGCTCGAGCAGATGTTTGCCAGGCAGACCGATCCGGCGCTGATTGCCGATGAACAGGCGCCCAACATGGCCGCGATTGCCGAGCTGATGCAGTCTTTCCCGGCGCTCGGCGCCATTGCCGATCACGGCGAGCGCATGCGCGCCGTGGGCCGCATGGCCGGGGGTGCGCAGACCGTCCCGCCCGCGGTGCGCCGCGCGATGATCGAGCGCCGCCTCACCGACCACAGCTGGCCCGCCGCAAGCCTGACCATCACGGCAGTTGACGCGGAGAGCGGCGAACTGGTGACATTCGACGCCTCATCCGGGGTTTCCCTGGTCGATGCCGTATCTGCGAGCTGCGCTGTCCCGGGGGTCTGGCCCCTGGTCGAGATCGCCGGCCGGAGCTATTTCGACGGCGGCGGCTACACGGTTGACAATGCCCATCTCGCCGATGGAGCAGAGCGTGTCATCATTGCCTCGCCGTTCGGCAGCGTTTCGCCCGCGCCTGCCGGGCTCCACTTGAATGACGCCGTTTCCGTGCTTGAAGCTAAAGGCGCAAAAGTCACGGTGATCGAACCTGATGGCAATGCGCGCTCTGCGATGGGCGCCAATCCGCTTGATCCCGCAGTAAGGCGCCCTTCGGCCGAGGCTGGTTTCGCGCAAGGGCTGCAACTGGCGGCGAGCATTGGCAGCTTCTGGAGCGGCAAGCCGTGAATTTCGAGCTTGAGGACGATCACCGGATGCTGCGCGATCTGGTGCAGAAATTCGTCCGGCAGGAGCTGATGCCGCTCGAAGCAGCGGTCCTGACACGCGAAGCAAACGGGCAGGACCCTGAGCTGACTGCGGAGGAGAGGGGGCGCATCGACGCGATTTCGAGAGATCTAGGCCTGTGGAGCCTCGACGCGCCGGTCGAGGACGGCGGCATGGGTATGCCGCACGTTGCCCTTGTCGCGGTCAACGAGGCGCTGGGCAGCACGGTGGCCAAATACACCCTGCCCCCGGATTCGCCGAACCTCCAGATGCTCGCCGCAACGGTCAATGAGCGCCAGCGCGAGGCCTATCTTGCCCCCTATGCCCGTGGCGAAACCATTTCCGCGATCGGCATTTCGGAGCCCGGAGCAGGCTCCGATCCCGCCGGCATGCAGACCCGCGCGGTTCGGGATGGCGATGACTGGATCATCAACGGCCGCAAGATCTGGATAACCCGTGCCGCTGAGGCGGACTTCACCATTTTGATGGCGATTACCGACACAGAAAAGCGGGCCCGCGGCGGGATGTCGGCGTTCCTCGTCGATCGTGAAACACCCGGCTTCAATGTCCTGCGCCGCATTCCGATGGTCGGCGGCGAATTCACGTATGAAGTGGTGCTAGAAGATTGCCGGGTGCCGGGCTGGAAATTGCTGGGCAGCGAAGGGCAAGGCTTCGGGCCAATGCAGATCCGGCTCGGCACGCGCCGCATGGAAATCGCCGCCTGGTGCATCGGCGCGGCACAGCGCGCGCTCGACATGATGCGCGAATATGCCCCGCAGCGCATCACATTCGGTCATAAGCTGTCGGAGCGGCAATCGGTGCAATGGTGGGTCGCGGACGGGGCGATGCAGATTCATGCTGCGCGCCTGATGGCCTATGACTGTGCTTGGAAGCTCGACCAGGGCATGGACGTGCGAAATGAAATATCCATGCTCAAAGTGTTTGCGACCGAAATGGCGCAGAAGATCATCGACGATGCCATGCAATGCTTCGGCGGCATGGGCATGACCCGCGAAAGCCCCCTGCCCCTGCTGGCAGGCCGGGTGCGGACCATGCGCATCTATGATGGCCCTTCCGAGGTGCACCGTATGGTCGTTGCCCGCAATCTGATGGATACCCGCGCATGACAGACACCGCAGAGATCCGCGACCTCTACACACGCTACACCTACAATGGCGACCGCGGGCGGCTCGCCGATCTTGCCGCCTGCTTTGCCGAGGACAGCACGCTGGAATTTCCGGGCGGCAAAGGGACCGGACCTGCCGGAGTGGCCGAAGCGCTCACCCTCGGTGTCGCCGGCGATCCGGCCAGGACTGTTACCCGCCACCATGTGACCAATCCGCTGATCGATGTCTCAGCGGATGGCCAGAGCGCCACAGCACGCGCCTATTTCTCGGTCTATTGCAACAATGGCCTTGATCATGTCGGCACCTACAACGATCAACATCGCCTGACCCCCGCAAGGTTAGCGCTTCGCCTACCGGCAAGTGCGCATCGACTGGCAGTCCCCAACCTCGATGTCGCCGCCAATAACAAGCCGGTGAGATGAACTTCGGTCCATCTTATACCTGCCAGTCGCTCGCGCCATATTGCCTGCCGAACACCTATTTCGGCATCAGCCTGGGCACGCCGGTGCCGATCATGATGAAGTTCTGCGAAGACCAGGCCTTCGTTCGCGAGCGCGTCATCAAGGCGATGCAGAGCGAGGAAATCTGGTGCCGAAACCTGCGCGGAAATTCACCGGGCTGAATGAGCAACCCCGACGACGCCAGCATCGATCAGGCGGGCAATCTCGCCAGATGCGAGCTTCAGGCGCGCGGCGAGAACCTGCTCACTGTGCTCGCCGTTGCGCGGTGCGGGCAGCGGCTTGCCCCGTTCGTGCTGCGGCACGGTTCCGAACGGCCCGGCAGCCGGATAGACAAAACCGGACGGGTTATCGTCCGCCAGCGCGAACATCGGGTTGTTGCCGACAAGGCGCGGATCCTGCGCGGCCTCGCGCATGGTCCGATAGGCGGAATGGACGATTCCTGCCGCGTCCAGGGCAATGGCAAGCTGCGCCAGGTCCTGCGTCGCGAAAGCCTGCTCGAACAGCGGGAACAATGCATCGCGGTGATGGAAGCGCAAGCCATCGTCGGTAGCGAAATTGACGCCGCGCGCTTGCTCCACCGCCGCAACGGCCCCGGCAAGGTCCAGCGCATCAAGCAGCTTGGCCCATTGGCGCGGAGTGACCACTACGATCATTGTGCGCTGGCCGTCGCGCGTCACGAAATCGCGTCCGAACAAACCATAGACGGTGTTGCCCAGTCGCGGCCGGTTCTCGCCTGAATGGAGCACTTCGGCGATTCCGCCGAGGTTGGCGACGGTGCCGATGGCAACGTCGGACAATGGCACTCGCACTTCTCCCCCCTCGCCCGTCACCGCCCGGTGCTGGATCGCCGCAAGCAGAACAAAGGCGGCATAGGCACCCGTAAGCAGATCCCAAGCAGGCAGGACATGGTTGACCGGCTCTGGACCGGCGCCAGTCATCAGAGGATAGCCGACCGCGTTGTTCACCGTGTAATCCAGGGCCGGCGAGCCGTCCGCCCAGCCCATCACGCGCACAGTCACCAGGTCCGGTCTCCGCTCGGCGAGAGTCGTGTGCGACAGGAATCCCTCGGCAGGAAAGTTGGTGATGAACTGGCCCGTCGCCCGCACCAGCTCCTGGAGCAATTCGCGGCCCTTGGGATCGGAGAGATTGAGGGCAACCGATTTTTTCGCGCGGTTGAGGTTTTCCCAATAGAGCGAGTCATTGCCGCTCGTAACCGGCCAGCGACGGAAGTCGGGACCACCGCCAATCTGGTCCACCCGGATCACCTCGGCTCCCATCTGGGCGCAATAGAGTCCGGCAGTGGGCGAAGCAACGAACGACGAAGCTTCAATCAAGGAAAGGCCCGAAAGCAATTGGTACATTGGCCTGATCCTCTGCCTAACGCATGTAATCGCCGTTTAAGGCCCATATCGCGCAACAGCCAACCCCAGGGAGCGCAAATCAGAAATGCGCTGTTTTGCCGCGACAATCCGGCATTTGCAGGTCGCCGCAGGTTTCCTGAAACCTTCATCATGGCGCAGCGCTTTGAGCTTGCGCTGAATGTCAGCGTCTCCCTTGGTGTTGCGATCCATCCTCCTCAGGGCCCCAGAACCAAAAGCGCTTGCCTGATTAGCTTATCCAGCCGATCCAGAGAAAGAAAACCCGGATCCGGTCGAAACCGGTCGGTGCGCAAGGGGACGTGTGTTGCCGTCACAGACTGAGGCCGAAGCACCGGGAAGACCTCGACCGGATAGCCACGCTGAACAGAGAGCGGCGCCTTGGACGCTCTACCAGCCCGCAGAGCGGCGGTGGATGCTGTTTGCCCTGTTCCTTGTGGGGACGCTCACCTTCATCGACCGCAACATCATCAGCATTCTGGTCGAGCCGCTCAAGCAGGAGTTTGCCCTGTCTGACACCCAGGTGGGTTTGCTCACAGGCATCGCCTTTGCGCTGTTCTATGCGCTGCTTGGTCTGCCGATCTCGAACTATGCCGACCGTAGCGACCGCAAGCGGCTTACGATAGCCGCGCTTTCGCTATGGAGTCTGTTCACTGCGGTGACCGGAATGGCGCAATCCTTCTGGCATCTGTTGCTTTGCCGCATGGGAGTTGGCGCGGCTGAATCGGCTTCTCTCCCCGCCGCGCAGAGCCTGATCGCGGACTATTTCCCGCCCAGCGAAAGAGGCAAGGCCCTGGCGGGTTACACGATGTCGACCGGGGCGGCCTATATCATCGCCTTCGCCGGTGGCGGCTGGATCGCTCAGAATTATGGCTGGAGAGCCACGATCATCGCTTTCGGCTTGATTGGATTCCCGGTTGCGCTGCTCTGCCACCTGGTCCTCAAGGAACCGCGGCGAACAGTGGGGCACTCGTTCAAGGCCGAACCGCTGTCGGCGGGTCTTGGCAGGCTATTTGCCAAACCAGCCTATTGTTACTTGCTTGGCGGCATGGTCGTTTATTTTTCGCTGACGCAAGGCGCCTTTGTCTTTGTTCCGTCGCACCTCATTCGCACTTTCAATCTGACCATGGCCGAAGTCGGCGTGCTCTATTCGATTGTGGCAACCTGCGCTTCAATCGGTGGAACGATCATCGGCGGGTTCCTGACCGATTGGCTATCGCGAAAGGACCCTGCCTGGGCAGCCCGGATACCCGCGATTGCCATGCTCGCTTGCAGCGTTTTGTACGAATTCGCCCTGCTTTCGAACACGCTGGTCCTGACATTGGCATTGATGGCAATGGGAAATGCTCTGGTGGCTTCGATGCTGCCTTCGATGTTTGCGGCGATTCATGCCGTCTGCGGCAATGCGCGCAGGGCATTGGCGATCGCGCTTGCGCTGGCTGTGGGCAACCTGATTGGTCAGAGCCTCGGACCAGTGCTTACCGGCGCGCTTAGCGATAGTCTGGCCGTAAACGCCGGAAGTGCCATGGGCCTGCGCCAGGCGCTCATGATTGTCGTTGTCCTATTTCTCCCCGGCGGTCTGCTGCTGCTCTGCGCCGCTCGCTATGTCGTGCGCGATAGTGAGGGCTAATCAGCGCCAGCACAGCGGAATTCGCAAAGGATCTGGGTGAACTGTGGCGGATCAGGACGAAGCTGAAGTGAGAACACAATGGGATGTCGTCGTCATCGGCTCTGGCGCGGGCGGCCTGCTTGCGGGCTTGCGGGCGGCCGATAATGGCCTTGCCACAATCGTTTTTGAAAAGACCGGGTTCTATGGCGGAACCACGGCAACATCGGGCGGGGCGATCTGGGTGCCGTGTCACGGTCTTGATGGACACGAGGACAGCCGCGAACAGGCCCGAGCCTATTTGCGGCATGTAACCGCGGGCGAGGCACACGAGGAGCGCATTGAGGCTTACCTGAACCATGCGCCTGCATTGGTCGCCTATATGCAGGAAGCAGGAATGGGTTGGGACATGCTCGCCGGTTATCCCGATTATTATCCCGAAGCACCCGGATCGCGCGCTGGCCGTGCACTTGTCCCGCGCGAGATCGACGGCAAGGAACTCGGCAAGGACTATGAACAGCTGCGCCCGGTCTTCAGTGCCTTCACCCTGTTTGATCGTTATTCGCTTGATCTCGAGCAAGCATTCGCACTCTCGGCGCGCGCGCCCGGCTGGCGCCGGGTGGCGGCTGTGATGATGCTGAAATACTGGCTGGACCTACCCTGGCGCCTCAAGTCGAGACGAGATCGCCGTGCGACAATGGGAAATGCCCTGATCGGTGCCATGCGGCGTGAGTTGAAGCGCCGCGGAGTTCCGGTCGTGCTCAATAGTCCGCTGCGCCGGATTCTGGCAGAGAACGGGCGCGTGATCGGCGTCGAGGTCGAACGAAATGGCGCGCGGCATAGGCTTGAAGTCGGCAAGGGACTGATCCTTGCTGCCGGTGGCTTCGAGCAATCGCAGCAACTGCGCGACGAGAACCTGCCTGTTCCTGCCGACAGGAGCTGGAGCCTTACACCGCCCGGTGCCAACACCGGTGATGCGCTGATTGCTGCAAGCGAGATCGGCGCGGCACGGGAATACATGGAATATTGCTGGTGGGCGCCAAGCACCGAGCTGCCCTCGCCCGAGAACCCCGCAGTGCTTGTCACGCACCAGATGTTTTTCGATCACCGCCACCCGCACAGCCTGGTAGTCAACGGCCTGGGCGAGCGCTTCGTCAATGAAAGCTGCTCTTACGATGACTTTGGTAAGGCGATGATCGCCGACCAGTTGCAAACCGGGGCCAACCTGCCGTGCTGGATGGTGTTCGATGCATCTTATCGGGCGAAATACGGCTGTGGCGGGATACTCCCGCAATTGGTTATGCCCGACAGCCGCATTCCGGAAAGCTGGTGGGACCGCTATTTCTATCGGGCGCCGACGATTACGGCCCTGGCAAACAAGATCGGCGTGCCAGCTGAAGCCCTGACCGGCTCTGTGGCCCAGATCAACCAATCCGCGACCGCAGGCAATGACACCAGCTTCGGACGAGGCGTCAGTGCTTATGACCGTTTCTTCGGCGACCAGTCGGTTCAGCCCAACCCTGCATTGGGGGTGGTCGAGGCGGCGCCCTTCTACGCGATTCGCATCAATCTGGGCGATCTTGGCACCAAGGGCGGGCTAAAGGTTGATGCGCACGCGCGGGTAATCGATGCGGTGGGCAGGCCGATCGATGGACTCTACGCAGTCGGTAACTGCGCCGCCTCGCCGTTCGCCAATTGCTATCCGGGTTCGGGCGGGACGATTGGCCCCGCCATGACGTTTGCCATGATCGCCGCCGATCATCTGGCTTCAGGCCACTGAATCTCTCGCCTGAGCGCTGATACGGATCGATATTGACGAAATGTCAAATCCGTGAAATTCCTCTCGAACTGCTTCGGAATGATCTGTCAATTGGAGCTACGCATGGCCGGGATTCGGGTTAGCGACCTTGGAGAGCAATATAGCTGGGGTTCCCGCGTCAGCGGAGTGAGCCGCGACAACATCAATGATGTGGGGCTCAGGGACGAACTGCGCCGGCTGTTCGTCGATCGCGGTCTGATTGTCTTCGAGGATATGGAACCCGCGCCAAACATGCAGGTCGAACTCAGCAAGGTGTTTGGCCCCCTCAAGGATCACCCGACCAAGAGTACGGCACGCGCCGATCCGGGCCTTGATCCCGGCATAATCGACATGCACCGGCGGCCGCTGGAGGATCCGAGTCGAAGCCACGGGCAGACCGAACTGAACGGAAAGATGGTTGCGTCCTTCATTCCCTGGCATTTTGACCACTCGTACAACGACGAGTTGAATTATGCAGGCGTCCTGCGTTCGGTGATCGCGGCTCCGGTTGATGGGCGGACCGGCTTTGCCGACGGCATCGAAATCTACAAGTCACTTGACCCCCAGACCAAAGAGAAACTTGCAAACCTCAATGCGATCTACACCCTGGACGTGCGGCTTTCGCAGATGCGCTTTGGACGGAATTTCAAGACGTCCTGGGATTCGGAGCAGCAGGCCGGGCTCATAGCCGAGGCTGCAACTTTCCCCCGGGCGATCCATCCCATGATCTGGACGCGTCCGACTGGCGAGAAGGTTGCCCACTTCTGCGGGTTTTCAGCAGTCGGCATTGAAGATCACGAAGATCCCGAGGGTGACGCCATCTTCGAAGAGGCGCTGCAGGAGATGTATCGCAAGATTAATCCCTATTGGCATGACTGGAAGGCCACCGACATGGTGATCTGGGACAACCACAGGATGCTTCACGCTGTTGAAGGTTGTGATGCCAAATACGAGCGCCGCATGCACCGTACGACGATCAAGGGTGACTATGGTCTGGGCCGTTTCGAGGGCAACAAGAAGATCGGTGAAGTGAAGCGCGAAGTGCCGCCGCTGCTGCTGCCGCAAGACGCCTGAACTCGGTTGCCGACGGGCTTGGCGGCCTCTGCGGTGCCAGTTCAGAAGCGGGGGAAACCGGATGAGCGACTTTGCATTCCAACACAGTCCGTTCCCGACAGTCGGCAGCAGGGTCGATTGCGATCTTTCGCGACCCCTCGACGAAGCGCAGCAACAAGCCCTGCGCGACCTGCTTTACGAACAGGGCCTTCTCGTGTTCGGCGATCAGGTGTTGAGCGACGCAGACCAGACCCGGGTCCTCGGCTACTTTGGTAACGTACTGGTTGAGGAGGGTGGCCATCGCGAGATTTCAGCCGAT
Source organism: Novosphingobium sp. (assembly GCA_031362485.1). Classification (GTDB taxonomy): domain Bacteria; phylum Pseudomonadota; class Alphaproteobacteria; order Sphingomonadales; family Sphingomonadaceae; genus Novosphingobium. The sequence continues at coordinate 16,637 of JANLSP010000021.1, read as the reverse complement.
GGCAACCTCGGCAGCGGACGACTGTTGTTCCACTCCGATCTGGCGTTCACGCCGGAACCATTCAGTCTCTTGTCTCTCTATGGAATCGAGATTGGCGAGGGATGTGCGGCAACGCTCTACGCGAGCAACAGCAAAGTGCTTGATCGGTTGCCACCCGATCTGCGCTCCCGGCTGAACGGCGCAACAGCAACCAATGTCATCCCGCCCAGCCAGGGAGAGCGCCTCGTCGCCTTCGAGAATCCGGATTTTGTGCCGCAGATGAACCGCGACGCGATCTTCGCACATCCTGTGACCGGTCGGCCGCTGCTGTTCATCTTCGAACAGCAGACCGCTCGCTTCGAAGGAATGTCCAGGAATGAGAGCGATGTGCTGCTCGAAACCCTGTTCGAAAGGCTCTACGCTCCGGACAATGTTTATCGCCACGAATGGCGTCCTGGCGACCTGGTGATCTGGGACAATATTGCCGTGCAGCACGCCCGGACAGAACAGCCCCATGGAGTGAGCCGACGGCTGCGAAGGGTGGCCGTCGCCGACAAGACGTTTTTCCAGTTGTGCCCGCAATTCCAGCCCGACGATTCCCGAATTGCCGTCTGGGGTGCGGGCGGTAAACTGCTGCTGGCCTGATGTCGCCCGCTCCTTCCCCAATGCTTGCCCGCGAGGTATCCCGCTGCAGCGGTGAAATGGGAGTGTGATCTATGCGACAACTGGCTGCCGCCTGCCTTGCAGCAATGTCCGGCTGCTATCTGATTGGCGCCGCTCCCGGGGCTGATCCTGCGGGCGATCCCGGACGAGGTGCCGCGCTCTTTGCCGCGAGCAGTTGTCAGGGCTGCCATGGCAAAGGGGCGATGGGTGCGACAAGTCCCGCGCTGCTCGGCCCGGACTGGAGGCATGGCGGGGACCCCGCCAGCCTCGCCAGGAGCATTCGGCTTGGGTTCCCGCCGCAGATGCTGCCAATGGGCGGTCACGAACTGTCCGACCAGGACATCAACGACATCATTGCCTTCCTGAAGGACAGGGCGACGAAATTGACTCCGGAGGAGCGGCTTCGCGCCGCGCAGAACCGGCCCCAGGGCGCGCCAACAGGTGTCGTTCGCAGCGCATTGGAAAATTTTCGGGTCGAGGTCCTTGCCACCGCGGCCGCCCCCTATGCTCTGGACTTTCTGCCGGACGGCTCCATCCTGATCTCCGAGACCGGAGGAGCGGTTCGCCAGTTTGTCGGCGGCAGGCTCCTGGCCGATCCGGTCGCTGGCGCTCCAAGCGGTGACACCACCGGCATGAAGCAATGGTTTCGCCGCGCAAACCTGAGTATCGCTGTTCACCCCGACTATGCGCGCAATGGCTGGATATATCTTCTCACCGCGCGCACGGCGAGCGGGCCAGCGCCCGCCGGTTTGCCGCTGATTGCGACAATCCACCGCGGCCGCATCCGCGAGAACCGCTGGGTCGATGGTGGCACCGTCATCGAATTCCCTATCCTAACGACTGATTCACTGCGGATGAAATTCGACGCGCGTGGCTTGCTCTATGTCGGCACCCCCTATTCGGACATAGACTATTCAGGGGCAGGCGCGGGCGAACCTTCTCAGGATCTGGCGCGTCCCGACGGCAAGATCTTGCGGATCCGCGACGACGGCGGTGTTCCGCCGGACAATCCCTTTGTCGCCGCGCCCGGGGCCTATCCATTCGTATGGAGCTACGGCCACCGCGAGCCCTCAGGCCTCACTTTCGACAAGGCCGGCGAACTGTGGTCCGTTGAAAACGGACCGCGCGGCGGTGACGAACTCAATCATGTTCGCAAGGGACGCAATTACGGCTGGCCGGTGATCACCTGGGGGCATCGCTATGATGCCCAGCCGGTGGCTTCAAACACGGAAGGCGATGGCATGGAGCAGCCGGTCGTCAGCTGGGTTCCCTCGCCGGCCGTGTCTGATATCGAATGGTATGACGGCGCAGCCTTCCCGCGCTGGCGGGGCAGCTTCTTTGTCGGAACGTTCAAGCAGCGCGACCTGTTTCGCGTGACGGTTGACGGCGACCGGGCGACGCTCGTCGAGACCGTGCTCCACAATGTCGATCGCATCCGCGACATTGCCACGGGCCCGGACGGCTTCATCTATTTCATCACCGACAATGGCGAACTGATGCGGCTGGTTCCAGCGGTAAAATAGATGAGGCGACCGCGCGGCGGGCAAGGGAGCTGTCATTGCGATCGTTTCGCTGGCCTGCTGAGAGACCGGTGCACTGAAAAGCAGATTGCTCCGCCACCGGTTACTTTGAGACGCGCTTGAGGAAAGGCTGCATGGCGGCGACCCAGCCATCCGGGTTTTCAAGCACACTGGCGGTGCCGCCAGGGAGGCTGGCGCGGGCAAAATCCGGGCGCAGGGCGTGAATCCGGTCGGAATTGCTGGAGATCGGATCGGTCTGGCTCGCGAGAAGCAGCACCGGCGCGGTGATTGCGGCGAGATCGGGCTCAACATCATGGCGGAAGGCTGCCTGGTGGCCGGTGTCGCGGCCGGCCTCGCACCAGGCGATGACTGCAAGATGGATCGAGGCGTCGGTCATGTCCCGATCGGCGACGCGGCGCATCAGCGCCCAGCGCTCGGTGAAATGGCTGCCATCGGGTCGCAGCGCCATGGCGCCGTTCGGGCCGCCAAGTCGGACGGCGCGCTCGGCCGGTGTATAAAAGGGGCAATTGTCCAGCACGATGCCAGTGACATAATGGGGATGCCGGGCGCCCAGCGACGCGACGATGAGCGCGCCGGTGTGATGGCCGACTATGGTCACTCGCTCCAGCCCGAGTGCGGTAATCACGGCGGCGAGATTATCGGCATGATCTGCAATGCTGACATCGTCCGGGGCCGGATCGGACATACCGTAGCCAGGGGAATCGGGCGCATAGACGGTATAGCCGAGCTTTGCGAGGCGCGGCAGCACCGCGTGATATTGCATGGAAGACCAGGGGCTTTGATGCACCTGCAGCAGCGGCGCGCCTTGACCCGAAGCGCGCAGATGCACCTGCCCCCACAGGCTGCCCACATAGGCGCGCCAGCCTTGACCGTCTGCCATGTCTGCGCCTCCTGATCGCGGCGATGCCGTCACGAAGCGCTGGACCTAATGCGGATCTGAAGCTGGCTCAATGCTTGAGCGGAATATGCAGGATTTGATGAAGGATCACTTTGCCTTCGCGGTCGTGGGGTCTAGAACGTCTGAAGCATGATTGACCTGTCGAAGCCGCTGCTTGGTGCCATCCGTGCGGTAACCTATGCGGTGCCGGACATCGAGGCGGCAACGCAGGCCTATCAGCGGGCGCTGGGCTACCGGCTGCTGGACGAATGCCTGATCGATGGGGACATGGCGCATTCTTGGCGAGCCCCGGCGCTGGCCGGTGAGCGGATGCAGACCTTGGGGCCGATGAGCGGCGAGCCGGTGGTGTTGCGCTTTGTGGCCACCCCGAACGTGGCCTCGGTGCCGGCGCTGACCAGCTATGGCTGGAACGCCACCGAGATTGTAGTGCAGGATGTCGAGGCGCTGGCGGTACGGCTGGAGGCGGACCCGGCCTTCACCATCATCGGCCCGCCCAAGGGGCTGACGCGGTTTCCGATGATCCGCGCGATGCAGGTGATCGGACCGTTTGGCGAATGCCTGTATTTTACCGAAGTGGGGCGCGGCAGCGGGCTTGATCTGGCGCCGGCCCTATCCCCGGTGGGCCGCGTGTTCATCGTGGTGGCGGGCGGCGGTGATCTGGCGGCGATGTTTGCGGCATATGCCGGTTTTCGCAATGAAATCGATCCGCCGGTGGCGACACCAGTGCAGGTTATTTCAGCCGCCAATGGCCTGCCGGCCGACACGCTGCACCCGCATGGACTTATCCGGCTGGCGGAGGGCACAATGATCGAGCTGGATGGTTATCCGGAGTGTACCGGCCCGCGTCCGGAGCGCCTTGGCGAACTTCCGGCCGGGATGGCGATGGTAAGCTTCGCCTGCTCGGCGATGCCGGGGGGCGAGCGGCTCCTGATGGGAGCGGCGGGTGAGCGGATTGAACTGTTGGAGGCGGATGGATGAGCGGGACAATCGCGCGGCAGGCTGCGCTGGATTTTGTGCTGACGCTGAGGCGGCGATGGTCTGATCGGCTGTTTCCAGTGCTGGCCGAACAGGCCGGAGCGCTGGATACCGATGACGACGGCTTTGTGGAGGCCTTGCATGCGACGCCGGCATGGCCGTGGTTCGCTTGGATTGAGCGGGGAAGCCAGAAGATGCTGTGGCGCGCGGTTGGCGACGCTGTGGGAGGCGAGGCTGCGCCGGCTTCCGAAGAGACGTTACCGGGCTGGTATACCGACTGGGACATCCATCTGCAGCCTGGCGGCGTCTGGTCCAGCGATAAAGCGGCGCGGGTGTATGAACTGGGCGCGCGGCTGGTGATGCTCGGGGAAAATGATGACTACCGCTTCCACCGGCTGTTTGCCGAGACGGCGATGCCGAAGCGTGACTGGCGCTGCATTGTCGATCTGGGGTGCGGCTTTGGTAAATCGGCCTGGCCGTTGAAGCAGGCGTTTCCGGAGGCCGAGGTAATCGGGGTGGACCTGTCCACGCCTTGCCTCGATCTGGCGCGGCAACGCTGTGCCGAGCGCGGGCTGGATGTGCGCTTTGTGGCCGCCGATGCCTGCGCCACCGGCCTGCCTGACGGTTGTGCCGATCTGGTGACCTCGACCATGCTGATCCATGAAATGCCGGCAGACGCGCTGGCGGCGCTCTATCGGGAGGCGGCGCGGCTGTTGGCGCCGGGGGGCAGCCTGCGCTTCCTTGATTTTCAGCATCGCGGTGATCGACTGCGCGACCGGATGATCGACGAGCATGGCGACCGCAACAACGAACCGTTTCTGCCGCCGATGCTGGCGCAGGACCAGGCGGCGCTGGCGCAGGCGGCGGGGTTTCTCTCGCCGCGCTGGCGGGCGTTTGACGAGCGCGGGGCCGGGCTGCTCGAAGGGCTGGAATGGCCGGAGCGACCGGAATGGCATTTTCCTTGGGCCGTCCTGGAAGCTGAGCTTCCGGGGGCGGTTCTCAACGCGGAGCGGGCAGCATGAGCGAGAACTTCGGCATGCCAGATCCCGAGCGTATCGCGGGGCTTATTTTCGAACTGGCCTCGCAGTTGCACGCCGAACGGGCGCAGCGGATGGCGTTGGAGGCCGCGCTGGTGGCGGCCGGTTTAGTCAGCCCCGCGGCGATCGAGGCGGCGGGCGCGGCGGCGCAGCCGGATATCGGCGCGGCGCTGGACACGGCGATGGATGGGATGCTGCGGATAATCACCGAGGACCCCGACCCGCGCATCCCGTTGCGGAACGAAGGAGCAAGGCGATGAGTCGACCGTGGATCGAGTTTATACAGGCGCAGCGGCTGCCGTGGCGGGCGGATGATCTGAACGGCACGTGGCCCGGCATCCAGACCAAGGTGCTGAGCCATGATGATGAGAGCGGCGCGCTGAGCCTGTTGTTGCGCATTCCGGCCGGCTGGTCTTTGCCGGCGGGCGCGATGGTCTGTGACGAGGAATTTCTGGTGCTGGAGGGTGCGCTGGAGATCGGTGACCAGTCTTATGGTCCGTTTGGCTATGCCCATTGGCCCGCCGGACATCTTGCCGGGGTGCGGGCGTCTGCGGGCGGTGCCGTGGTGCTGGGCTTTTTCTCGGCTGCGCCCGCCGCAGGGCCGGCGGGGCCGGTAGACGAGGCGCGGCTGGTGCGCCATGTCGATGGATTTGCGGTGACTTATACCGGCAAATTCCATCCGGAGTTTCCGGCGGGCGCGGGGCGCAAGCTGCTGTTTGTGGACCCTTACACCGGCGATACGAGCTGGATTTTGGGAACCTTGCCGATGCGCTGGGCTGAGCGAGCCGAGTTGCATCCGGTGGTGGAGGAAATGTTTTTGCTGGCGGGCGAAAGCCATGGCAACCGCGGAGTGATGAAGCCAGGCGCCTATTTCTGGCGGCCGCCAAATATTCCCCATGGCCCCTATGGCACGATGACGGGAAATTTGTATTTCTTCCGGACCAAGGGCGGCAATTTGGTGACCGACTATGTCGACGGCGAAAAAGGCTTTGCCTGGGGCCGGCCCTATGACCCGGCGCTGCCTGACGCTCTGAAAGCCTATGCCGGCGATATCGAGACGGGCGCGCGCTGGTAACGCCATCTGGCAGTCGCGGACATGAAAAAGGCCCCCGGCATGCGATGCCGGAGGCCTTTTTAGTCGAAGTGTCGGCTGAGCTCAGAACTCGAAGCGGGCGCGGACCAGCCAGGAGCCGGGCACATCATAGAAGTTGGCGCCGACAAGGTTTGTGAGGATGTAGTTCTTGTTGAAGCAATTCTGGCATTCGACGGTGAGGGTGAGATTATCCATACCCTGCGGACGCAGCGCCAGCGAGGCGTTGATATAGGTCTGCGAGGGTTGCCAGGTGCCACTTGCCGCCGGCTGGTTGGGGCTGCCGGCCGTCGCGACCGCATAGGGACCGGTATAGTTGAGGTTGGCCGTCGGGGTGAGCGTGCCAAGGCCGCTGATCTTGGCATCATAGCTGACGATCAGGTTCCCGGTGACGGCTGGCGCGCGCACGGGACGGGCCAGTTCGCCGAGATTGTCGACGAAGTTGGCGTTGCACGCCGGTGCCACGGTGCTGCCGGCCCGGCAGCGGTCCTGCTGGGCGATAACGAGCGCACTCGGATTGATGAAGCGCGCGCGCTGAATGCCGAGCGAGCCCGAGATGTTCAAGCCCTCGACTGGAAGCCAGGTGGCTTCGATTTCAAGGCCATAGTTGCGCAGATCGGCCGGGTTGGTGGTGGTGGAGACGGGCACATTGTTGACGAGCGCCTGCGCCGGGATCTGCACATCGAAGGTGGTGGCATAGAAACCGGTGGCATTGAACCGCAGTGTCTTGTCAAAGAGATCGGCGCGAAGGCCGCCTTCAAAGGACCAGACGGTTTCCGGCTGGAAAGGGATGAACGCGGCATTGCTGGTGGCGCGGCCAGGCCAGCCGCCGGACTTGAAGCCGCGGGTGGCGGACACGAACAGCATCACGTCATCGGTGGCCTCGTAGCTCAGTGCAAAGCGCGGAGTCCACGCCTTGTAGACCTGCTCGACGGGCTGTCCAGCAGCGATGATTCCGGCGGTGGAGAGCTGCACGCCGCGTGCACCGGGATTGGTGAAGACGCCGATGGTGCGCTTTTCATAGGTGTAGCGCAGACCGGCGGTAAGCACGAGCCGCTCGGCGAGGCGATAATCGCCCTGACCGTAGATGGCCCAGGTCTTGGTATCGTTGAGGAGCGTACGGTCGGCGGTGACTGTCTGCACCAGCGTCGCGGTATTGGTGGCGAGCTGGGCGAAGTCGGTGACATTTTCCTCCTTCATGTAGAAAGCGCCGAGCACGTAGTTGAGGTTGCCTGCGTCCCCGTTCAACTTCAGTTCCTGAGTGAACTGCTCGTGATCGCTATCATTGAGGATCGGGTTGAAGCCGGTGGTCCGGGTGGGGCGGGGGAGGAAGCCGCCGCTATCGATGATAAACTCCTGATCGATCTTGCGGTAGCCAGTGATCGAGGTCAGCACGGCGGCACCGAGATCGAGCCCAATGGTGCCGGTGAGTGCGGTGGATCGGGCGACGTTATCGAGCGGGAAATCTGCCTTGCGCCCCGTAACGAGGCCGGAGAAGGACCCTTGGGTGATGTTGTTGTCGACGATGCGGTTGCCGTTCGGACCAATGCTGTTGAGGAAGTTGGTGTTCTGATCGTCGACATGGTCCGCGGTGATGTCGACGGTCAACGTGTCGGTGGGCCGCAGGCGGAGCATTCCGCGAATGCCGAAGGTATCGCGGCTGTTGAACTTCCGCCCCGTCGAGGCCTGGGTGGCATAGCCGTCGTCGCGGATCCAGAAAGTGGAGAATTTGGTGAGGACCTTGTCGGAGACCGGCAGGTCGATGGAGGCGCGCAGGATGGTCTGGTTGAACTTGCCGTAGCCGCCCTCGACATAGCCCTTTAAGACGTCCCCGGGCTTGCGCATGACGATGTTGATGGCGCCGCCGGTCGTGTTGCGGCCGAACAAAGTGCCCTGGGGCCCGCGCAGAACTTCGATGCGCTCGACATCGAACAACGCGAAGTTGTTGGCGTTCTGGCGAGCGACGAAGACATCGTCAACATAGGTGCCGACCGGCACGTCGAAGGTGGCGATGGATTCACCGTTGCCGACCGCACGCAAGAAGTAGCTGGACGAGGTGCCAACGCCGACATTCTGGTTGCCGGCCATGTTTGGGATGTTGCGCAGGATATCATAGGTATCGATGATCTGGCGGCGATTGAGTTCGGTCGCGTTAAAGGCCGACACTGCGATTGGCACGTTTTGCAGGTTCTGCTCGCGGCGCTGTGCGGTGACAACGATATCCTCCATGCCGCCGCTGTCGGCCGTGCTGGGTGGCGGCGAACTCTGGGCCATCGCCCCGCTGCCAAACATGGTTGCGGCCAGCGCCACCGTGGCCATCAGAAATGTGCGTTTCATGTCAGTCGCTCCTGTTTTGATTGTACTGGGCACGCGTGACGGGTGTTCGCCCGTCGAAAAAAATCCGCAAGGCACGGGCAATCAAAGCCGATTGCCGGGCCTCGCGCTCAGCGTCTGCCTCGGCACCGAGCGGTGCTTCGCGCAGTCGCTCGGGGGTCTGGCCGGCAAGGCCGGCGACGACGCGTTCGAGACGGTCGATGCGGTCGAGCGCCACCCCCAGTTCGACCAGCAGGGCCAGCGTGATGGTCAGAACATCTTCTGTTTCCTGGCTTTCAAGGCTCGCCGGGCGCAGGCCCTGACCGGCACGGACGATCTCCAATATGTCATCGGCTTGGGTCATGATCCGCTCCGGTTGGTGATTTGCTCAAGCGCCGGCACACGGTTGATGATACGGACCCCGGCCAGCCCCGGGCGATGGGCAAACATGTCCACCTGCTCGACCAAAAACAGCGAAGGGGCTGCGTCATGATAACGCTGCGCCAGATCAGCCATCGCGGCGGCGCGCGCTGTGTCATTGCCGAGCTGGCTAGCTTTGGTGAGCCTATCGGCGAGCGCTACATCACAATAAAAGGCATTGGGGCGTTTGCACGAGAAACTTTCGAGCGCCCGGGTTATGTCGTTGTATGGTGCGCTGTTCCAGGAGGCGCCAAAACCATCCCCGGCCCAGGCGTTTTTCGCCAGTTTGCGCAGATAATCGGCGAAGGTGATTGAACGCAGTACCGGACGAATGCCGACCTGGCGCAGATCATGGGCAACGCTCTGATAGATGAGCGAATCGGCGGGAAAGGCATTGATCTGGATTTCGATTTCCAGCGGAAAGCCGGATTTATAACCGGCTTCGGCGAGGAGACGCCGGGCCAGTGCCGGATCGTGGGGATAGGGACTCACCGCCGGATTATAGCCGGTCGTCATGTGTGCGGCCGGCTGGCCGGATGCGCGGCCCAGCCCGCGCAGCAGGATTGAAGAGAGCGCCTGCTTGTCGACGGCATAGTTGAGGGCACGGCGCACCCTCACGTCCTGCACGGGGTGCGGGGACTTGCGTTGGGTAATGAAAGCGACTGACATCACCGACATTGACGGTGCGGTGACGATGGGGAAGCGCCGATCGACCAGCCGGTCCATCTCCTCGATCTCGATGGGGCTGATATCGACATCGCCCGAGAGCAGCGCCTGCGTGCGCACCGCGGCCTCCGGCAACTCGATCCAGCTGACCGCATCAAAACTCACGGCCCGCCAGCTATGGGGATTGCGCACCGCAGTGGCGCGGCGACGGCGTTGGTCCCATCCGGTCATCAGATAGGGCCCCGTCCCGACCGGCTGCAGGGCGAAACCCTCCGGGCCGAGCTTTTCCCAGAGATCGGGCTCGACCATCATGGCGGCGACCAGCCGCTTGGGCAGGATCGGATCGGGCTGCGAGGTGATCAGTTCGAGAGTCAGGGGGCCGACAGCCCGCACCGACTGGACCAGCCGGACTTCATTGCCAATGACCGTGCGGCGGCCATCAGGCGAGATCAGCCAGTTGAGAACGCGTACGGCGGCGCCGGCATTGAACGGCCGGCCATTGGCATAGCGCACACCGGGCCGCAGCTCGAAGCGCCAGACGGTAGGTGCGGTTGCGGTCCAGCGCAGCGCCAGCGAAGGAACCAGCTGGCCATCGGGCGCAATCTGGGTGAGGCCATCGAACAGCGAATTCCAGACGAGCGTGCTGGGCCGGCCATTGCCCCGGAACGGATTGCCGAGGCTGACCGGCAGCGTGTTGACCCCGACCCGCAAAGTGCGGTCGCCGGCGGGCGGCGGCGCTTCCGCCGCCCGCCAGACCAGCAAAGCAGCAAGCAGCGATGCCAGCAGCAACAGACCAAGAAGCGCCCGCCTGATCAAGCCGGTTTCTCGCCCGCCAGCAGATACCAGCCGGCCGCCCCATCGATCTGGCTCAGCCGGTGTTCGGTAACCGCACCCTCTGGGAAGCCAGCAGCGTGCATTTCGGCCAGCAGGTCATCGCCGGAATACATGCTCCAGAAGTCCTCACCATTAAAGGTCGTGTCCCATGCCCGCTCGGCCTGAACAACGGCATCCGGCAGCGCCCGGATCGGGACATCCTGGTGCAGCGCCAGACCGCCCGGCCGCAGCACGCGCAGGGTTTCGGCAAACATGGCACGGCGGTTTTCGCGGCCGATTTCATGCAGCAGATTGTGCGACACAACGAGATCCACGCTGTTGTCTTCCAGCATGTGGAGGCGGGAGACGCTGGCCTGATGAAAGTGAACGGCCACGCCCAGCGCCCTGGCGCGGGCATGCGCATAACGCAACATGCCGGCGCCGATATCGACGCCGTGCACTTCTGCATCCGGGTACTGATGCGCCCAGGCGCAGGTGGCAGCCCCTGCCGAGCAGCCGAGATCGACGATGCGCGCGGAATGCAGGCCGGGGCGACCGGTTTCGAGATGGCGGATGACCGCACCGGCTTTGCTGTCGCCCTTGCCGATGCCCTGACCAAAGGCATAAATGTTGCCGCCCGCTTCGTAAAGAGCGCCAGCGAGAAGATCCTCGTCGCCACGGTCAAGCGCATAGCCGCCGGGCTGGAGATGGATATCGACGTCGGCAATTTCGGCGGGGGGAACAAAATCCGGATCGAGATGGAGGGAGCCGAGCATCGGCTGAGCGGCGGCCGCAGCCTTGGTCTTGTCCATCTCGCGCAGAAGCGTCGTGCCGACGCTGATCCAGATCATTTCCTGCGAAGCGCGGCTGAGCCCGCTCCACATCCGGTAGCGCGGGGACAGGAACATGGCGTCGGTCATCTCATCAGGCGACTGGGGCGCGCGGCCATGTTGTTGTTCGAACGCCGGGGCGCCTTCGCGTTGATAGAGACCGATATTGCGGGGCCGCAGCCGGCCGTTGATCATCTTGCGCAGAGAAACCACCATCCGCTGGCGGCTGCGATCCTCCTCATTGAGGACGGGCAGCAATGCATGGTGCAGATCGCGTACCTTCATGCCATATCTCCTTCGGTATCGACCAACGCGTCTTCTACATCGAGATTGATGCCGCCGCGCGCCAGATCGGGTGTCGCATCGAGCAGCAGCCTTGTATAGCGATGCGTCGGGGCATCGAGCACGGCAGCACAGGCGCCTTGTTCAAGAATGCGGCCGCCATGCATGATCGCCACCCAGTCGGCCAGATGACGGACCATGAGAAGGTCATGCGAAATGAACAGGATGGCAAGCGAAAGCCGGTCGCACAGGTCACGCAACAAACCGCCCACCATGGCCTGGGTGGAGACGTCGAGCGCCGACAGCGCTTCGTCGGCGATCAGCAGGTCCGGTTGCATGGCCAGCGCGCGGGCGATGGCCACACGCTGCTTCTGCCCGCCAGAGAGCTCACGCGGGCGCCGGCCCATCAGCGCCGGATCGAGCTGGACCATCGCCAGCAATTCGGCGACCCGGCACTCGATTTGGGCCGGGTCCGAAAGGCCGCACACCCGGAGCGGTTCGGCCAGTGTGGTGGCGATGCGATGCCAGGGATTGAGGCTGGCATCGGGATCCTGAAACACCATCTGGATGCGGCGGCGCGCGGTGCGCGCCGCATGGCCGCGCTGGCTCGCGAGGGCGATGCCATCGAGGCTGATCCGGCCGCTGACGGGCGTGACCAGCCCAGCGATGGCACGCGCCATGGTGGACTTGCCCGATCCGGACTCGCCGACGAGCGCACTGATCTCGCCGCGCGCAACGGCGAGGCTGCAGCGATCGAGCGCACGCACGGGGTGCGGGCCGGGATAGACAACCGAGAGATCATCAACGACCAGCAAGGGCGCGCGTGATGGCGACACGATCATGCGGCCGCTCCTTGCTGCTTGCCGAGCGACAGCCGGGCGGCGATCAGCCGCTTCGTGTAGTCCATGGTCGGGGCGGACAGCACGGCCCTTGCCTCGCCTGTTTCGACAATGGCCCCCTCGTGCATAACCATGATCCGGTTGCAGAGCGATACCGCGACCCCCAGGTCATGGGTAATGAGGATGGTCGCGCGGTCTGCTGCATGGCGGCGCAGCAGCGCGAGGATGGCGCGTTGCACGGTCGCATCAAGGGCCGTTGTCGGCTCATCGGCGATCAGCAAGGGCGGATCGTTGATGAGCGCCAGCGCGATCATCACTCGCTGGCGCTGGCCGCCGGAAAGCTGATGCGGATAGCTGTCAATCAGCCGCTCGGGATCGCGTAGCTGCATGTCTGCGAGCCGCGCCAGCGCGAGGGTCCGTGCGGCGGCGGCCCCGAGGCCGCGGTGGCGCATCGCCGATTCGACCAGCGCAGTGCCGATACGCCGCACCGGATTGAGGCTGGACAGCGGATCCTGAAAGACAAAACCGATCCGGCTGCCGCCCAGCCGCCGCCGCTCATCCGGAGCCAGGCGCAGCACATCCTCGCCCGCGATGCGGATGTCTCCATTGGTGACGCTCAGCTCATCCGGCAGCAGACCGGCGACGGCGAGTGCGGTCAGCGACTTGCCCGAGCCGGATTCTCCGACGATGCCGAGCACCTCGCCGCGCGCGACATGGAAAGAGATATCGTTGACGAGCGGCGTGTCTGCAACTGCGATGGACAGTCGATCGACAACAAGGGCGGGCGCCTCTGACATTTCAGAGGAACTTCCGGCGCAGCGCATCGCCGACCAGATTGAAGGCGATCACCACCAACACCACTGCACCCGCCGGCACCAGCAAGGTCCAGGGGGCCGTCAGCAGATAGGCCCGGCTCTCGCTCAGCATCGCCCCCCAGGTAGAAGCACCAAGCGGCGCGCCGATGCCAAGAAAAGAGAGCGCGCTTTCGGCAATCAGCATGTCGGCGAAGTGGAAGGCGCCAAGCACGGCGAGGCTGGGCACAAGCCCGGGCAGGATGTGCCAGACCAGCAGCCGCAACCAGGACATCTGCATCATGCTGGCGGCGAGCACATATTCGCGGCTGAACAGGCTTGCTGCCTCTGCCGCCACAACCCGGGCAAACACCGGCCAGGTCACCAGCCCCAGCGTTGTCACCACCGCCCAATAGCCATTGCCGACAATGGCGATGATGGCGGCGGCCAGCACGAACACCGGAAAGGCCTGCGCCAGCGCCGTGATCTGGCTGACCAGCCCGGCCACAGGCCAGCGGCCCGACGCCGCCACGAGCCCCAGGCTGGTGCCCAGAACAAAGGCAATCAGCGTCGCCAGCCCGGCGGTGGCCATCGACCATTGCAGGCCGGCGAGCAGGCGGGCGGAGATGCTGCGGCCGAGATGATCGGTGCCCAGCAGATAGCCGTGGCTGAACGGCGGCAGCAGCCGGTCATGCAGGCGGATGAAATCCGGATCAACCCCGGGCAGTAGCGGACCGGCCAGCGCCAGCACGGCAAGGCCGGCGATGAGCGCGAGGCCGAGCTGCATCCAGCGATCGGGCGATGGCGAAGTCATGACCGCCATCACCAGAGGCGACCATGCGCCGGGTTTGACCGCGAAGCGGGGCGAGGATCAAGGCGGCGCTGCAACAGCTCCGTCAGCGCGTTGACGATGAAGACGGCGATGACGATGGTGAAGGTGATGGCCTGCACGACCGGGAAATCCAGATTGACCGTGGACTGCACCAGCAGCCAGCCGATACCCGGCCACGCAAAGATCGCCTCGATGATGACCAGACCAGTGACGAGAAAGGCGAACTGGGCACCGATCAGCGCGATGGCGCCCAGCAGCGCGTTGGGCGCAGCGTGGCGATAGAGGATCTCGCCCTCCGGCACGCCGTTGGCGCGGGCCGTGCGGATGAAATTGGATGGCATGATGGCGGCGGTATTGGCCTCCACCAGCCGGATTAGCTTGGGCGCGAGGAAAGAGGCGACCGAGACAGCTGGCAAGATCCAGCTTGAGGGGCCGCTGTTGCCAAGCGCCGGTAGCCAGACAAGCTGGATGGCGAACAGCTGGACCAGCAGCAGGGCGATGACAAAGCCCGGAAAGCCCTGGAGGATGAACAGCGTGGCGCGCGACAGCCGGGCCGCGCCGCGGCGCCGGGTTGACCCGAGCCAGAGGCCGGCAGGCAGCGCGATCAGCAGCGTGAGCGCCATAGCGAGCGAGCCGAGCAGCAGGGTTGCCGGCATTGCATCTAGAACCTTGGTAAGCGCAGGAGTGCCATCGACAAGCGACTGGCCGAAATCGAGATTGAGCAAATTGAGGATGTACCGGCCATATTGGACAGCCACGCTCTGATCGAAGCCATAGGCGGCGCGGATGGCCGCAACCTGATCGGGCCCGGCATCGGGGCCGGCGATGACCAGCGCCGGATCGCCGGTAAGGCGCAGCAGGAAGAACAGCAGGGTGATGGTGCCGAGCAGCAGCAAGGCGAGATCGAAGAGTAGTCGCAGCCCAGAATCCAGGTAGCTGCGCATTGTTTGTCCCTGCCTCCAGGCTGATCACCTCATGTTGACAAACATGCCCTTGTGTCTATCTAAACACAAGTGAAAAGCGGCGGGTTGAGATCGCTGACACGCCCTGAATGATATGACGGGGATGTGGCGCGGCCTGAGTGAACCCGCAAGACATTGCGCTTGCGTGCTGTATCTTTTTTGCTACAAGTCAAGGGGGTTGGCCGAGGTCGGGGGATGACCTCTGCCCCCTGCCCCGGAGGGCGGATGCAGACCGAACAGCAAGTGATCGTCGTCGGGGGCGGCCCTGTAGGCTTGATGGCGGCCCTTCGGCTTGCCGGCTTCGGCATCGCCGTGACGGTGCTGGAAGCCGAGATGGACTTTGCCGATGACCTGCGGGCCTCGACCTTCCATCCGCCGACGCTCGACATGCTTGAGGGCTATGGGCTCGCGGCGCCACTGATCGCGCAAGGGCTGGTATCGCCGCAATGGCAGATCCGCATGCACGAGAGCCAGGAGCGGGTGGTCTTTGATCTGGGCGTGCTGTCACAGGACACTGGCCATCCCTACCGGCTGCAATGCGAGCAGTCCCGGCTCGTCCGGCTGCTGGCGGCGCGGATTGCTGATGAGCCGGGTGTTACGCTGCAGATGGGCTGCCGGGTTCATGCGGTGGATCAGGACGCTGACAGCGTGACCGCCCGGGCGACGACCGCCGACGGCGAGCCTCTGGCGGTGTCCGGCCGGTTGCTGATCGCCGCTGACGGCGCGCGCAGCCAGGTGCGCGAGCATCTCGGCCTCAGCATGGCCGGCGAGACCTATCCCGAGACAACCATCCTTGCCACCACCGCCTTTCCTTTCGAAAGACATCTCGAAGACCTCTCCAACGTCAATTACGTCTGGACGCGGGCCGGCACGTTCAGCCTGTTGCGGCTCCCTTCGTTGTGGCGGTGCAGCCTGTATCCCGATGCAGACGAAAGCATAGAGGCGGCGCTGATGCCCGAAGCCATCGAGCGCAAACTACAACGCATCGTGCCGCAAGACCGGGCCTACGAAGTCATGCAATGCCGACCCTACCGGATCCGCCGCAAGATCGTTGATGATTTCCGTCATGGCCGTGTGCTGCTGGCGGGGGACGCAGCGCATAACAACGCGCCCTCAGGAGGGATGGGCATGAACGGCGGCATTCATGATGCCTTTGCGCTGACGGCGGCGATCCACGCGATTGGGCCGGGCGGCAATCCGGCGGGCCTTGACGTCTACAACCGCAGCCGGCGCCCGATCGCGGCAGATGAAATTCTGCTTCAGGCGCATGAGAACCGCAGCCGCATGCAGGAGCGCGATGTCGGACGTCGCCGTGAGAGCTTCGACGCCTTGAAAGCGGTGGTTGACGATCCGGACCGGCTGCGTGCGCATTTGCTGAAGTCATCGATGATCGCCGGACTGCGCCGGGCCGAACAGTTGGCCAGCACATGAACTTTCCGGGCCGGGACTATGGCAGTGCCGGACGGGTTGTGGTGGCGACGCCGCAGGCGAACCCCACGGTGGAAGCCGAATTCGGCATCATGCTGCCCCGCCGCGTCTCGCTGCATGTGACTCGGTTGCAGAGTCGCGCGGCGGATTCGGCCGGGCGGCTGGTGGAGTATCTGGAGAAGCTGGACAGCACCATCGCCAGTCTCGACAGCTTTCGTCCTGATGCCTTTGGTTTTGCCTGCACCGGATCTTCCTATCTGGTGGGGGAAGGCGTGGAG
>JANLSP010000372.1:0-5702 GCA_031362485.1 Novosphingobium sp. | reverse complement strand
AGCTGGACCACGCCAGAAATCGCCGCCGACCCGCATTTGCGCGCGCGCCGCGCGATAGTCGAAGTGGCCGAGCCGGACGGCACCCGGCGAGCAGCAGTCGGCGTGCCGATGCGGCTTTCCAAGGGCGCGGACATTGGCATCGATTCCGGCACGCCGCGGCTCGGCGAACACGAGGACTATGTCTATGGCGAGTTACTTGAATTGAGCCGAGGGGAGCGCAGCGCGCTGGAAGAGTCCGAAGTGATTTATTGATTCTCCCCACGCTGGGGAGGAACTGGAAAGGAACCGCATGACTAGCCCGCCCGCCCTCGGCTTCATCGGCCCACTCGGCTTCATCGGCCTTGGCGTCATGGGCAGCGCGATGTGCGCCAATGTCGTGCGAAAGCATAGCGCACCGGTCCACGTTTTTGACATGGCCCCGGCCGCAGTTGCCGAGCAGGAGACGAGTGGAGCAATTGCCACTGCTTCGGTCGCCGCAGTTGGGCAGGCAGCCGAAATGGTCCTGTTGTCGCTACCGGGGGGCAGTCAGGTCGCGGCAGTCTGCGCCGAATTGGCAGGGCACCTGCAGCCCGGTTCAGTCGTGGTCGATCTATCCACCACCGGCGTTGCCGAAGCACGTGCAATTGCCGGGAAACTGGCGGAAAAGGGCATCGCATTTGCCGACGCTCCCGTTGCCCGCACCCGCGAAGCAGCACAGGCCGGCACGCTCAGCATCATGGTCGGTGCGAGCGACGGACTGTTTGCGCAGATCGCGCCGTTGCTCGCTTACATGGGCAGCGATGTGACCCATTGCGGTGAAGTCGGCTGCGGGCAGGTGGTCAAACTGATCAACAACTGCCTGCTTTTCGAAAACGTCGCCGCCATCGCCGAGATGATGGTGGTCGCCGAGCGCGCCGGGGTTTCCGGTGACAAGCTGATCGAGGCGGTGGGGCTAGGGTCGGGCAACTCGTTCGCACTGCAAAATCACGCCAGGAAAGCGATGGTGCCGCGCACATTTCCGCTGAAGGCTTTCCCTTCGACCTACACTCTCAAGGACCTCGGTTACGCCATCGAGCTTGCCGAGCAGATGGGTGTCGAGCCTCGCGTCGCACGGCTAACGGCTTCGTTTTATTCGCGTGCAGTGGACGAAGGTTTCGGCGAGGAATATTTCCCGGCGATCATCAAGCTTGTGGACGAGGAAAGGCAGTCATGAAGCTGAACTTCCGTGAAATCACGCGCGGTCTGCGCTTCCCCGAAGGACCGATTGCGATGGCCGATGGTTCGCTGCTGGTCGTCGAAATCGCAGGCGCGCGGCTGACCCGCGTGCTTCCCGATGGCACGACGCAGACCGTGGCTGACCTCGGCGGCGGGCCGAACGGCGCGGCGATCGGCCCTGACGGAGCCTGCTATGTCTGCAACAATGGCGGGTTCAACTGGATCACCGAGGCAGACGGATTCCTCCGCCCGCATGGCCGCGCCGATGACTATGAGAAAGCTGGCATCCAGCGCGTCGACCTCGCTACCGGCAAGGCTGAATGGCTCTATACCGAGTGCGATGGCAACCCGATAACGGGTCCCAACGACATCGTGTTCGATACCGATGGCGCCATGTGGTTCACCGATCACGGCAAGAGCTACGACCGGCTGATGGACCGTGGTGCGCTTTACTACGCACGCACAGACGGCAGTTTCATCACCGAAGCCACCTTCCCGATGATTACTGCCAACGGCGTCGGCCTCTCGCCCGACGGAAAGACGCTCTATGCCACCGAGACCGAGACGGGGCGGCTGTGGGCCTGGCCGATCC
The DNA here is from genome assembly GCA_031362485.1 of Novosphingobium sp. GTDB lineage: Bacteria > Pseudomonadota > Alphaproteobacteria > Sphingomonadales > Sphingomonadaceae > Novosphingobium. The sequence continues at coordinate 3,916 of JANLSP010000372.1, read as the reverse complement.
TTGGCCCGGGCAAACTGGGCAAGGAGCCCTGGCCCTCGCCCAATGGCGGACGCTTGATCGGCGGGCCGCAGGGCTATCAGCGCTTCGATTCGCTGGCGGTGGAGGCAGGCGGCAACATCTGCGTCGCAAGCCTCGTCTTCGGCGGTATCAGCGTGTTTTCGCCGGAAGGTGGCCTCGCCGAATGGTATGAGGCGGACGAGCCCTATTGCACCAACATTGCGTTTGGCGGGCCGGGGCTGCGCACCGCATTCATCACCCTGTCAGGCTACGGCCGGCTGGTCGCGGCGGATTGGCCGCGCGCCGGCCTGGCACTCAACGACCCGCTGACCGCGCGCGGCTAAACCCCGACGAAAATATCCTGATCGAGCAATTTGACCGGATAGGTCTTGAGGCCGGTCTTCGCCTTCATGTTTATGAACAGGAGCTTGGGGTCGCGCTCGACCTCACCGGTCTCCAGATCGAACTTCGCCTTGTGCAGCGGGCAGACCACGCTACGCCCCTCGACGCTGCCCCGGCACAGGTTGAAACCCAGATGCGGACACTTGCGCTGGGCTGCATAGAACGTGCCGCCAACCTGCGTCAGCATTAGCTTCAGACCCGCCGCTTCTATCGGCAGGATCATGCCCATGCCCACATCAGCCACACTTGCCACGCGCACATAGTCCATTGCTTTGCCCCTCAGGTGACCTCGACACATTTTACGGTTAGGCTATGGGGCGCAGTATGAGCAAGCCCGCCATCAAGATATGCGGCGTCACCACGCCGGCTGCGCTCGATGCGGCGATTGCGGCGCGGGCGGACCATGTCGGATTCAATTTCTTTCCGCCCAGCCCTCGCTTTCTTGGCCTCGCTGAGGCCGCCGCGATTGGCGCGCGCGCTGTGGGGCGCGTCGGGCGGGTCGGCGTGTTCGTCGATGCCGATGACGCTGCGATTTCCGCCGCAATTGCCGCCGCCGGGCTCGATGCGGTGCAATTGCATGGGGCCGAGACCCCGGCCCGCGCCGCGCAGATCGGCAAGCAGTTCGGCCTGCCGGTGTGGAAGGCCCTGGCGGTTGCCAGCCGCGAAGATGTTGCCCGCGCAGATGCATATGCCGGGGCGGCAGACCTTGTGCTGTTTGACGCCAAGACCCCCAAGAACGCCGCGCTGACTGGCGGGATGGGGCTGAGCTTCGACTGGAACCTGGTCGCCCGCTGGAATGGCCCCATAGCCTGGGGCCTGGCGGGGGGCCTCACGCCAGACAATGTTGCCGAGGCCGCGCGGCTGACCGGCGCCCCTATGGTCGACACGTCATCAGGCGTCGAAAGCGCACCGGGCGTCAAGGACGTGGACAAGATCGCCGCATTCTGCAAAGCGGCGCACCTATGAACGCGCCCAACTCCTTCCGTAATCAGCCTGACGAACGCGGCCACTTCGGCCAGTTCGGTGGCCGTTATGTCGCCGAAACACTGATGCCGCTGGTGCTCGATCTCGAGACCGAATACCGCAAGGCCAAGGCCGATCCGGTTTTTCAGGCCGAATTCGACGACTTGCTCGAGCACTATGTCGGACGCCCCAGCCCGCTCTATTTCGCCCCGCGGATCACCGAGGAGCTTCGCAAGAGCGCTCCCGCGGGGGGCGGCGCACAAGTCTGGTTCAAGCGCGACGAATTGAACCACACCGGCGCGCACAAGATCAACAACTGCGTCGGCCAGATTTTGCTCGCTATGCGCATGGGCAAGACGCGGATCATTGCCGAGACCGGCGCGGGCCAGCATGGCGTCGCCACCGCCACTGTCTGCGCGCGCTTCGGCCTGCCTTGCGTGATATTCATGGGAGCGACTGACGTTGCCCGGCAGGCACCAAACGTGTTCCGCATGAAGTTGCTTGGCGCAGAGGTAGTTCCCGTCACCGCTGGCGCCGCAACGCTGAAGGACGCGATGAACGAGGCGCTGCGCGACTGGGTGGCGAACGTGCACGACACGTTCTACATCATCGGCACCGCCGCCGGACCGCATCCCTACCCCGAGCTGGTACGTGATTTTCAGAGCGTGATCGGCCGCGAGGCGCGCGAACAAATGCTTTCGCGCACCGGTCGCCTGCCTGATCTGCTGGTCGCGGCGATCGGCGGCGGATCGAACGCCATCGGCCTGTTCCATCCGTTCCTCGACGATCCCTCAGTCAAGATGCTCGGCGTCGAGGCGGCGGGTCACGGACTCGACAAGCTCCATGCCGCCAGTCTTGCGGGGGGCCGCCCAGGCATCCTCCACGGCAACAAGACCTACCTATTGCAGGACGATGACGGCCAGATCCTCGAAGGTCACTCGATCAGCGCCGGGCTCGACTATCCCGGAATCGGACCGGAGCACTCCTGGCTCAAGGAGAGCGGCCGGGTGGATTACACTTCAGTCACCGATACCGAAGCGCTGGAAGGCTTCCAGCTGCTGTGCCGCACCGAAGGCATCATCCCAGCGCTTGAACCCAGCCACGCAATCGCCGCAGTGACGAAGATCGCGCCGACAATGCCGAAGGACAGCATCGTTCTGGTTAACCTGTGCGGCCGCGGCGACAAGGACATCTTCTCCGTGGCGGAGCATCTTGGGGTCAGTCTGGGCTGAGGCGGGCGTTCCTCAGGCCGCTATCTTATTCTCCGGCGCTGATCGTATGATCGCTGCGGCCAAAATCGGGGCGGGCATCATCCTGTCCCTCGGCGATGATCGAGCGGCGGATGGCGCGAGTCCGGCTGAACTGATCGAACAGGGCCTGCCCATCACCGGTGCGGATTGCACGCTGCAGCGCAGTCAGGTCCTCGGTGAAGCGTTGCAGCATTTCGAGCACTGCATCCTTGTTCGCCATGAACACATCTCGCCACATGGTCGGATCGGATGCGGCGATGCGGGTGAAATCGCGAAAACCACCGGCTGAATATTTGATCACTTCGCTCTGCGTCACATCCTCCAGATCTGAGGCCGTACCGACGATGGTGTAGGCGATGAGGTGGGGCAGATGGCTTGTGACGGCGAGCACCAGATCATGGTGCTGCGCTTCCATCATTTCGACATTCGCCCCCAGTGCTTCCCAGAACTGCACCAGATCGGTGAGCTGGTGCGGGTTGGCGTCGTCGGGGGGGGTGACTATGCACCAGCGGTTTTGGAACAGCGCGGCAAAACCGGCGTCCGCCCCGCTGTTTTCGGTGCCCGCAACAGGGTGTGCGGGAATGATCGCATGGTTCGGCAGGGCTTCGCGCAGCGCAGCGGCAATCGATTGCTTGCACGAGCCGACATCGCTGACCAACGCGCCCGCAGGCAAGGCCCCGGCCACTTCTCGCGCGGCATCCCCCATCGCGCCAGGCGGCACGCAAAAGATGACCAGATCGCAGGCGTGAACCGCGTCAGCCGCGCTCTTGCAGATCTGATCGGCAAGGCCGCGCTCTTCGGCGCGGCGGCGCGTAGCCGGGTCGGCATCGTAGCCGGTGGTCTCAACGCCGGGCAGATAGTCCCTGACGGCGAGGCCAATCGATCCGCCCAGCAGCCCAAGGCCAATGATGGCAACGCGCTGGAAGCTCATTTCGCTGCCTCCGCCAGATCGCGCAGTGTTGCTGCGATGGCATCCATCTGCGGGGCCGTGCCGATGGTGATGCGCAAGGCTTGTGGCAAGCCCTGGCCCGGCAACCAGCGCACGATATAGCCCGCATCGGCGAGGCCCTTGTAGGCTGCCTCGCCGCTGAGTGCGCCTTCGAACAGCAACAGCACGAAATTGGCCTCGCTGGGCAGCGCGCGGATGCCGCGATTGCCCAAGGGCGCAATTGCTTCGACGAATCGCGCCCGCGTCGCAGCATTGTGCCGGCGCGATTCGTCGACGAAGTCCTGATCCTGCACCGCCGCAAGGCACGTCGCCTGGGCCGAATTGCTGGTGTTGAAGGGCCCGCGAATCCGGTTGA
>JANLSP010000012.1:0-3423 GCA_031362485.1 Novosphingobium sp. | reverse complement strand
CCACATCGCCGTCGCGCAGCCGCGCCAGCGGGCCTTCGCTGATCGCCTCGGGCGATATCCGCATCGCCACCACGGCGGCGCTGGGCGCGGGCACCAAGACACTGGAAGGTAATGCACTGGCAATGCTGATGGCGCCCGGCCCGATCACCGCCTCGCTCAACGGCCAGATCGTCCCGCCGGGAACCCAGCTGCTTTCCAACCTGCCCGGAGAAGAACATCCGCTGGTGCTGGCCCAGAATGAAGGCTTCTCGATCCGCTCGATCGCGGTGCCTGCCACCGGCACCTGGCAGGCAACGGTGCAGGTCGATTGGACCGAAGTGGCGGCTTACTGAAGCCCGCGCGGCTTGACCCGGCGCGGCCGGGTCAATAGTCCGCAGCCATGCATGATATCCGCTTCATCCGCGACGACCCGCAAGCCTTCGATGCCGCCCTGGCAAGGCGGGGGGTGGAAAGTCCTTCTGCAGCCATCCTGGCGCTGGATCTTGCCCGGCGGGCCGTCGCGACAAAGATGCAGGAAGCCCAGAACCGCCGCAACGAGGCCTCCAAGGCGATCGGTGCCGCCATGGGGCGGGGCGACAGGGATGAGGCCGAGCGGCTGAAGGCCGAAGTCGGCGCGCTGAAAGATGGGCTACCCGCGCTGGAGCAGGAAGACCGCGAGCTTACCGCGCAGCTTCAGGACGCGCTTTCGCGCCATCCCAACCTGCCCGATTCCGAAGTGCCGGATGGCACGGACGAGGCAGGCAATGTCGAAGTGTCGCGCTGGGGGACCCCGCGCGCATTCAATTTCACACCGCTGGAACACGCCGACATCGGCCCCGCGCTCGGCCTCGATTTCGAGACCGGGGCGCTGATCTCCGGCGCGCGGTTCACCTTCCTGCGCGGACAGATGGCGCGGCTGCAGCGGGCGTTGGGGCAGTTCATGCTGGACCAGCAGACACTGGTCAACGGCTATACCGAATGCGCCCCGCCGCTGTTGGTGCGCGAGGAATCGCTGTTCGGTACGGGCCAGTTGCCCAAGTTTGCCGATGACAATTTCCAGACCTCAGACGGGCGATGGCTGATCCCCACCGCCGAAGTTTCGCTGACCAACTCGGTGCGCGAGCAGATCCTTGCCGAAGCCCAGCTTCCACTGCGCATGACCGCGCTGACCCCCTGTTTTCGCTCGGAAGCCGGCGCGGCAGGCAAGGATACGCGCGGCTACATCCGCCAGCATCAGTTCGACAAAGTTGAGTTGGTCACCGTTTGCCGGCCGGAAGGCTCCGCCGCTGAACATGAGCGCATGACAGCGGCGGCAGAAGGTATTCTGCAGGCGCTCGAACTGCCCTACCGCAAGATGCTGCTCTGCGCGGGCGACATGGGCTTCACCGCACGCAAGACTTTCGATCTCGAAGTGTGGCTGCCGGGCCAGGGCGCTTATCGCGAAATCAGTTCTATCTCCAACTGCGGCGACTTTCAGGCGCGGCGGATGGATGCGCGCTGGCGGCCTGCGGGCGAGAAAGCCAAACCCGAATTCGTCCACACGCTAAATGGCTCGGGCCTCGCCGTAGGCCGCGCGCTGGTCGCCATTCTGGAGAATTATCAACAGGCTGATGGTTCCGTGGACGTCCCACCTGTGCTGCATACCTATATGGGCGGGCTGACCCAGCTGCTACCGTCCGCCTGATGCGCATTCTGCTCACCAACGACGACGGCATCCACGCCCCTGGCCTCGCAGTGCTGGAACGCATTGCCTCCAGTCTGTCCGACGACATCTGGATATGTGCCCCGGACGAGGAACAATCGGGCGCGGGGCATTCGCTGACGCTGAACCGGCCGGTGCGGCTCAAGCAGCATGGCGAGCGGCGCTTTTCGGTCACCGGCACGCCGACCGACGCGGTGACTATGGCGCTCAAGAAGCTGATGCCCGAGCCGCCTGACATTATCCTGTCAGGCGTGAACCGGGGCGCCAACCTCGGCGATGATGTGACGTATTCGGGTACGGTCTCGGCCGCTTTCGAAGGGGCGCTGGCCGGCATCCGCTCGATCGCGCTGAGCCAGGTCTATCGCGGCGAGGGCGTGGGGCACGAAGTGCCCTTTGAAGCTGCCGAAAAATGGGGAGAACTGGCGATCCGGCCGCTGCTGGCCTTGCCGTTTGCCCCGCGCACGCTGATCAATATCAACTTCCCCCCGCTTGGCGCAGGGGAAGTGAGGGGTATTCGCGTGGTTCGGCAGGGCTTTCACGATTATGCGCGCGGCTCGGTGGTCGAAAGCACCGACCCGCGCGGCTTCCGCTATTACTGGTTCGGCCTGCATGGCATCGAACACACCCCCGGCCACGCCAGCGACCTTGAGGCGATTGCCGACGGCTTTGTCTCGGTGACCCCGCTACAGCTCGATTTCACCCACGAGGCATCGCTGGCGCCGCTTGCCGGGCTTTATCGGTCATGAGGCGGCTGGCGCTTTTCTTTGGCCTGGCGCCGCTGCTGCTCGCGGCCGCAGAACCTGCGCTGCTGCCCAATCAGGAAAGCGAACATGTCGTGAAGCCGGGCGAAACGCTGGGCGGCATTGCCCAGCGCGCCGAAGTGCCCCGGGTGCTGATCATCGAGGCCAACCGCCTGACCGCGCCCTTTGCGCTTCGCGCCGGGCAAAAGCTGGCGATCCCGCGCACCCGCCAGCACACAGTAGGCCGCGGCGACACGCGCTTCACCATCTCCTATCTCTATGGCGTGCCCTGGGCCGATATCGCCGTGGCCAACAGCCTCGCTGCCGCTGCGGATCTCAGACTGGGCCAGAAACTGCTGATCCCCAGCGTCATTCCCGCGCCGGCCGCGCCAGCTGCACCCGGTCCGCCGCCGCCGACCGCTGCGACAACAACACGCTTTGCCTGGCCTGTGGCTGGCGCCGTACGCCGGGGATTCACCCCGCGCTCGCGCAGCACGGACTATCACGAAGGCATCGATATCCGCGTCCCCATCGGCACTGCGGTTCGTGCGAGCGCCGCCGGCAAGGTGCTGTTCGCGGGAGACGAGCCCCGCCAGTTCGGCAAGCTCGTCGTCGTCGAGCATGAAGACGGCTGGCAAAGCGCCTACGCTTTCCTCAGCCGGATCACGGTCAAGGAAGGCGACAGCGTCCGCCTGGGCGAACGTGTCGGGCTTTCGGGCCAGACCGGCAGGGCTCGCGGCCCCGAACTGCACTACGAAGTGCGCCGCAACAATCGTCCGGTCGATCCGGCGGAGCAGTTACCACAGCGCGATTGAGCCGCAGTTCTAGCGCCCCATCGCCAATGCCAGATCGCCAAGGATATCGCCCATCTGCTTGCCCAGCGCGGCATCGGCGGGAGCGACATCGGCAATCGCGCGCTTCATTGCATCGGCCCATTGGCCGGCAACTTCGTGACTGATCGAGTAAGGCTTATGCACGCTCATCATGCAGCGGCCGGGATTG
>JANLSP010000011.1:0-3014 GCA_031362485.1 Novosphingobium sp. | reverse complement strand
CGGCATTGGCCAGCTTGACGAAATCGGAGATCAGGGGATTTTCGCTCTGCATTTGGGCAATTCCTACAATTCGATGCGCTGGCTCGCACCGGAAACTTCCCTGCCATCGGCACCGGGATTGGCAACCAGAAATTGCCAGTTCAGCGCCGTGGCGAACAGAATCCAGGCAAGATAGGGCAGCATCAGCCATGCTGCCAGCGGCCGCACTTTCCAGAACAGCCAGATCGTCACGATCACGGCAACATCCATCGCCACGATTATCACGAGTGCCGCCGTGATCTGGTGCATTCCGAAAAACACCGGCGACCAGGCAAGATTGAGCACCAGCTGGACCAGAAAGGCGTTGGCCGCGCGGCCGCGCCACCAGGCTCCGCGCGCCGAGAGCACCAGCGCAATCGCCACGCCCATGAGAATGTAGAGCGCAGTCCAGGCAATGCCGAACACCTGCGGCGGCGGATATAGCGATGGCTTGGCGAGGCTGTCGAACCAGGCATTGCCCACCCCGCTGTTCGAAAGCATGCTGCCGACAAATCCCAGCAGGACGATGCCCGGCACGGTGACCAGCCCCCAGCGCAGGAACGAGGCGCGCAATTGGCCGGCAGAGGCAAGCTCGGTCATCATGTCTGGCGACCCTCGAATCGAGTTTGGTTGAGACGATACAACTTCTGGCGAGCCACGTTCACTGTGGCAATGGTGCTATAAGAGGCACTATTGGCCTGCTCCGCGCCGCGCGGCAATCAGGAATTCCACATTGCCTTCCGGTCCCGTGATCGGACTCTGGGCGATGCCCTGCACCCGCCAGCTGGCTTCTTCGAGCCACTGGCGCACTTCTGCGCAGACCCGCGCATGCACCGCGGCGTCGCGCACCACTCCGCCCTTGCCCACTTCCTCGCGCCCCGCCTCGAACTGCGGCTTGATCAATGCGACGAGCTGACAGGTCTGCGCGGCGAGCCGCAGCGGGTTATCCAGAACTTTGGCGAGGCCGATGAAGCTGGCGTCGCACACCACCCAATTGCAGGGCCGATCTATCTGGCTTTCGCTGAGAATGCGGGCGCTGGTTTTTTCCAGAACGGTGACGCGGCTGTCCTGCCGCAGCTTCCAGGCGAGCTGGTTGGTGCCTGAATCAACCGCGAAAACATGGCAAGCACCGCGGGTCAGCAACACGTCCGTAAAGCCGCCCGTCGAGCTGCCGATGTCCATTGCGGTGGCGCCTGCGGGATCGAGGCCGAAGTGATCCAGTGCATGGGCGAGCTTGATGCCGCCGCGTGAGACCCAGGGATGATCGCGCCCGCGCACCTCAAGCGGCGCATCATCCGCCAGCGCCTGCCCGGCCTTGGCCAGCTTGGTCTCGCCGGAATAAACCAGCCCTGCCAGCACCAAAGCCTGCGCGCGAGCGCGGCTCTCGGCGAGCCCGCGCGCGACCAGCAACTGGTCGAGCCTGGTTTTTGCGGCAGGGCGTCTGGATTGGGAGATGGTCACTGTCTGCATGGGCTTGCCGGATCTGCAGCCTCATTCCATAGGGAAGCGATGAAGGCAAATCGCAGTTCGCGCATGGCAGGGCGCTGGATCGGCATGACGCTCTTCGCCTCGGCTGTGGTGGTCCTTTCCGCCTGCTCGGCCAAGCGCGAACCACCGCCTGTTCCGGTTCCCAAGGCAAGCCCGCGACTGCCGCCCCCCACCCCGCCACCGCCGCCGCGCACTGCCGACTGGCGCGATATGCCGATCACTCCCGGCAACTGGCGCTGGCAGATGGAAGGCAGCCGCTCGGTCGCGCGCTTCGGCAATGATGTTCTTGTGCTGAGCTGCAACCGCGAGGCGGGCGCAGTCACGCTGATCCGGCCGGGACTCGCGCAAGGCTCTGTGCCGCTGACTATTCTGGCAAGCTCGGGCAATCGCACTGTCACGGCCCAGGCGGTCGCCGGCCCGCCGCCTGTCATCGCGCTGACCCTGCCGGCGCGCGACAGCCTGCTTGATGCCATGGCCTTCAGCCGCGGGCGTTTTGCAATTGAGACGGCCGGTTTGCCGACGCTCTATGTGCCGAGCTGGCCCGAAGTGAGCCGGGTGATCGAGGACTGCCGCTGAGGGAAATCGCAACCGCTTGCCGGCGCGGCCCGAAGTTTCGATTCTGACACCAAATTATTTTTCGTCAAGACTTGTTGTGCAGCGCGGAATGATTCACATATTGTCTTAGCCGACCGGGTTAAGGCTTGGGGCGGCAAACTTGGCTCAACAGCGCGAAAGGAGGTGATCCGATGTCTCATGGTTCAGCACAGAGGTCGGACATGCCCGTTGCGAGGCATTATCGCTGAAATGCGATAGAGGCTTCGTAAGCGGCACTTCTGCGCCGCTGACCATGCGAAGGGCCGTAGGGGATTGACCCCTGCGGCCCTTCTCATTTGCGCTGCCGGCCAAGCCCTCTTCCATCCCGGCAAGATTCCACCTATCGCCGGATGCAGAAAGTGCACTTGCCATTTATTTCTTTTCAATTGCCGTTGACGTAATTTTTGTTCAACTGACAATGGTCACTACGAGGGATTTCGAGCAATGGCGAACAACGCCGATTCCAGCCTGAACTTCACGCACCTGCCCCACCCCGCGCCGACCTCGGCCGAAGCGCGCGCGGCAGTTCTCGCCAATCCGGGTTTCGGATCGCATTTTTCCGACCATATGGTGTCAATCGACTGGGATGAGGGGTCTGATGGTATTGGCGGCTGGCACAGTGCCACCATTGGCCCGCGACAGCCCATTGCGCTAGATCCCGCCGCTGCCGTGCTGCACTATGCGCAAGAGATCTTCGAGGGCCTGAAGGCATACCGCCAGCAGGACGGCGGCATCGCTCTTTTCCGCCCCAAGGCCAATGCCGCGCGGTTCAACGCTTCTGCCGAGCGGCTCGCGATGCCCGCGCTGCCAGAGGCGCTGTTTCTCGAATCAATTCGCCAGCTGGTCGCTGCCGACCGCGACTGGTTTCCGACCGTCGAAGGCGGCTCGCTCTATCTGCGCCCGTTCATGATCGC
>JANLSP010000691.1:0-7964 GCA_031362485.1 Novosphingobium sp. | reverse complement strand
GTCGGTCTCGGGTTTTTACAAGAACATCAAGAACCCGATCGAAGCCTTCGTCTCTGGCGGCGACCTTACCACCAGCTTCGCCAACGCGCCCAAGGCAACACTGTGGGGCGCAGAGTTCGAAGCAGTGAAATACTTCGATGTCGGCCTCGATGCGAAGGAAGGCAGCTTCATGGCGAATCGCCGCGTGGTGGTGGTCGCCAACTACACTTTCTCGAAGTCCAGGATCCAGGTTGCGGCGAACGACGCGGTGGCGGTTTTTGCCTCCTCGTCGACCAAGGCAACCGACTATTTCCGCAATGGCGTTCCGCTGACCGGCCAATCCGATCACATTGCCAACCTGCAGGTCGGGCTGGAGAACACCGACCACTTGTCACAGCAAACACTGATGATTTCTTACGCCAGCCAGCGCGTCGTCAGCCGCGGTCTGAATGGCAGCTCGCCCCAGCCCGACATCATCGAAACTCCGGGCCTGCGCGTCGACTTCGTGGTGCGCGAGGAGTTCAAACTCTTCGGCAAGACCATCGAAGGCAAGTTCGAAGCGCGCAATCTCACTGGCCGCGGCAATATCCAGTTCCAGCAATCGGGCAAGAACCGCATCCTGACCAACACCTACGAACAGGGCCGCAGCTTCTCGCTGTCGGCTACGGTCAAATTCTGAAGATTGCATGACCGGGAAGGCGGCTCAGGCCCCTTCCCGGCTGCCTGCAGGCTCAGGGCCTGTCGAGCGCGTAGCCCAGCGAGCGCACCGTGCGCAGCGAATCTCCGGCGCCGGCCGCACGCAGGGCACGGCGCAATCGGCCGATCCACACATCCACCGTGCGCTCGTCCACCGGCGGCTCCTGTTTGCCCAGCGCCGTGATCAGCTGCGAGCGGGTAAACACCCGGCCCGGATGCTCGACGAAATAGCGCAGGAGCCGGAATTCGTTCGGCATCAACGCAATCGGCTTGCCGCGCCAGCGCGCCTGAAATGCAGCAAGGTCGATCGAAAGATCGCCTAGCGATATTGACCGAGTGGCGCCCGCGTCAAAGTCCTGCGTCTCCACGGCCATGACACGGTCCAGCAGCATGGTGCGGCTCAGCGTGCCGACAATGTAGTCGTCAGCGCCGGCCTTCAACGCGCGCCGACGCGCATCGATATCGTCTTCGTCGAGGACAATGGTGATATGCGCCTGTGCCGTTTGCGGGTGGCAGCGCAAGCGCCGGCACAGCTCCAGCCCGGAAATCTCGGGCAACACCCAGTCGACGAACGCCCAGAGCGCCCCTTCGATCAGCGGAAGTTCCCCGCGCAGCGACCAGCGATGAAAAACTATCCGCATGTCGCTGTATTCGAAGGGCGAATCTCCCCCTTCGATCTCGCTAGTGAGCAGAATATCGGTCCGGCGCATTGTCTCAAACCCTGTTTCTTAAAACCGCCTGCCCGATTCATGTGACGCGCTGGTGACGATTCGAAGACAACGCACTGTATCCCGCAAACAATTCTTCATTGCTGTGGTGGCTGTAACCAAACTGACTCGCGCGCGTCATTGTCGTGCAACGTGAGGTAGCTAGGCCATGCGCAGGTAACGGACTGGATTAACTCCATGCGGCAAAGTGAAGATGTAGCCCTCAAGGAGCGGCAGGACGGCAATTCCACGCAGCCGGGCTTTCCCAATTGGCTTATTTCACCAGAGCCGAGGGCCTTCCGGCCAAAGCAGCGCTACCGGACAGTCTGGATTTCCGACATCCATCTCGGCACGCGCGGCTGCAATGCCACGATGCTGGTTGATTTTCTGCGCTCGTTCGAATGCGAAACACTCTATCTGGTGGGCGACATCGTCGATGGCTGGCGGCTGAAAAAGGGCTGGTACTGGCCGGATTCTCACAACGAAGTCGTCCGGCGCATCCTCAAGAAGGCGCATTTTGGCACCAGAGTCGTCTTTGTCGCAGGCAATCACGATGAAATGATGCGCGATTATGCCGGTTTCCGGTTCGGCGGCGTCGAACTGGTGGATGAGGCAATCCACACCACAGCCGATGGCCGGCAGCTGCTGGTCACGCACGGCGACAGTTTTGATGGCGTGGTGCTCTATGCCCGCTGGCTCGCGGTGCTGGGCGATCAGGCATACGGCCTGCTGCTGCGTGCCAACATCCTGTTTAACGCAGTCCGCCGCCGGCTGAAGATGCCCTACTGGTCGCTGTCGAACCATCTCAAGCTCAGGGTAAAGAACGCCGTCCAGTACGTCTGCAGCTTCGAGGAAGCGGTGACCCGCGAAGCCGTCGCACGCGGCCTCGACGGCATCGTCTGCGGCCACATCCACTGCGCCGAAATCCGCCAGATCGGCAATGTCACCTATTACAACGACGGTGACTGGGTCGAGAGCTGCACCGCGCTGGTCGAAGACGCTTGCGGCACCATGCGGATCGTCGACTGGACGAAGGAAATGAGCGGCCAGACCGCCGCCCCCAAACAACTGGAGTCCGCAACATGAGAATTGCCATCGCCACCGATGCCTGGTTCCCGCAAATCAACGGCGTGGTGCGCACGTTGGCGGCGACCGTAGTCGAACTCGACCGTCGGGGCCATGAAGTCGAACTGATCACGCCTGAACGCTTCAGCACGATCGCAATGCCGGGCTATTCGACGATCCGCCTGGCGCTGGCCCCGCGCTTCGGTGCGCGCCGGATGCTGGATGATTTCGCCCCCGACGTGGTGCACATCTCCACCGAGGGGCCGATAGGTTGGAGTGCGCGCAGCTGGTGCAAGGCCCGCAACATTCCCTTCACGACCGCATTCCACACCCGCTTTCCTGACTATGCCGCGGTGCGCACCGGCATCAGTGCCGAACGCTTCTGGCCGCTGATGCGGCGCTTCCACGCGCCAAGCCAGGGCGTTTTGGCTGCGACCCGCAGCCTCGAGAGCGAACTTGCCGGCCGCGACTTCGCCCGCGTGAAGCCTTGGAGCCGCGGCATCGACCACTGGCTGTTCCGCCCCGATGGCGAGGCGCACCCGGCCCTGCGGGACCTGCCGCGCCCGATCCTGCTCAATGTCGGGCGGGTGGCGCCAGAAAAGAACCTCGAGGCCTTCCTCGAAAGCGGCGCACCCGGCACGAAAGTTGTGGTCGGCGATGGTCCCTCGCTCGACGAACTGCGCGCGCGCTATCCCGAAGCTGTGTTTCTTGGCAGCCTCTCCGGCGAAGAACTTGCTTCGGTTTATCGCACCGCCGATTGCTTCGTGTTTCCCAGCCTTACTGACACGTTCGGATTGGTGATCCTTGAGGCACTGGCTTGCGGCCTGCCGGTAGCGGCTTTCCCGATCGGTGGTCCGCTCGACATTCTCGGCGCGCAGGGTCGCGGTGTCGATAATGACTTCCCCGCAACTGTCGGCGTGCTGAATGACGATCTGGAAATGGCCATCGCCAGGGCTTTGACGCTTGACCGCACTGCGGCAGCGATATTCGGGGCGCGATTTAGCTGGGAACTGGCGACCGACCAATTCCTGGCAGCAGTAGGCGAAGCTGCCCGTTTGCGTTCCGAAGCGCGCATCCCCGAACCGGCTTGATCCGCGTCACTTGCGTCTTTTCGACGCCGGGGCAGGATCTTGCGTCGGGCGAGTTTGCCCATCGACGCCCCATCAGTGTGGCAAATCGCCATGGAAAGCGCAGTTGGAGGCCCGAGCCGGAATCGAACCGGCGTGCGCGGATTTGCAGTCCGCTACGTAACCACTCCGCCATCGGGCCATCCGGGGCGTGAGGCGGGCCACTAAACGAGCCACGGCCTGCGTGCAATCGGATTCGGGTGATTCAAATTCAGGAAAGGCGCTTAAATCGTAAGCTGCGCCGCACTGTGTCGGCCTCGTCCAGCCCGACGACAATGCGCGCGCCAGGAACTACGCCATGCGCAGTCACGCGGGCGACAACCGGGAAATCGCATAGCTGGATACGTGCGCCTTGTTCGCCCAGATCGGTGACCACGGCGGCAAAGCTCTCCCCTTCGCGGCCTGCCAGGATGGCGGTCTCGGCGAGATCAATGGCAGCGCGCTCGATCTGGCCATCGCGCGCCTCGGCTTTGGCCATGACAGCAGGCAGCCGCGCGAATGCCGCGCTCACGGCGGCGGGGACAGGCTGGCCATTGGCTACCGCCAGCGCAGCGCGCACCACATAGCGGTCGGCGAGGCGGCGCAAGGGCGCGGTGGCGTGCGCGTAAGTCGCCGCCATTGCCGCATGCCAGGGCACCACGCCCGCGCGCCACGCCACATAGCCCGCGCCGTTGCCGGCGCGGCGAACCGCCAGCAGGAAAGCAGCAGCGCGCGGTTCGGCAGGATCAAGCCGGCGCTCGAACGTGCTAAGCAGCTCGCCTTCGGGCCAGCCGAGACCAAAGGCCTCGGCGGTGCGGCGCAGACGCTGCACGGCCCGCTGATCGGGCGGTTCCATCACCCGGAACAGCCCGGTGCCCGCCGCTTGCAAGGCGTCGGCAACAGCCATGTTAGTGGCCAGCGACATGGCCGCATTGTGCCGTTCGGAAGCCAGTGGGGGGCGCAGCTGCAGGACAAAGCGACCATCGCTGCCTCGGGTCACTTCCTGTTCCGGCGGATCGACCCGCGCCGCACCGCGCGCTTCTTCAGCCGAGGCAATCCGCGCCGCCAGATCGGCGAAACCCGCCGGAAGGTCAGCCTCGCTGACGGTGTCATATGCCAGCTTGGCCCGGCTGCGGATCAGCGCCCGCTCGGCGCCATCGAGTTTGACCGCGCCATCAGGGCCAACGCGCACGGTAAAAACTACGGCCGGGCGCGGGCCATCCGGGAGCAGGCTGGCAGCACTTTCCGACAAGGCGGGAGGATAGAGCCCCGCTTTGCCGTCAGGCAGATAAGTCGTGGTGCCGCGCCGCCAGGCCTCCTGATCGAGCGCGCCGCCATCAGCGACGAACCAGGCCACGTCCGCAATCGCATAGTGGAGAATGATGTCCGCCCCGGCCTGTTCAATCGCAAATGCCTGATCCAGATCGGTGGAGCTGGCCGGGTCCAGCGTGACGAAATGTTCGCCAAGGCGGTCACGGTGTTCGTCCGGGGTGCGCCGTGCGGCAGCTTCCGCCTCGGCCAGTACTTCGCTGGGAAATGAGGCAGGCACCTGAAACTGCGTGCGGATTGCAGCGAGGCCGTCGCTCAGCAGACATTGCGGATCGCGCAGCGATTTCATACCAGCCTCGCTACACACTCATGCCGCCGATGCAAGTTGCCGGGGGTGCAGCGCCTGCAATCGATTGACGCAGGCGGCCTGCCATTCATATCCTGCAGCCCAGACTATCCCAGGAGCATCCCGACCGATGAAGACCCGCGCTGCCGTTGCTTTCGAGGCCAAGAAGGTGATCCGATGATTACCCACGTCATGGGGCTGGAGGAAATCAACACCGCTTTCGGTCTGATGTCTGCAGTGCAAAGCAGCCGATCGGTGGTGGTATTCTGAGCGAGCGAATCCTTGGCCGCACCCTCGGCTGCGTTCTGGCCGGCGGCCTGTCGAGCCGCTTCGGCAGTGACAAGGCGCTGGCAGTGTTGGATGGCCAGACCCTGCTGGCGCGCGCGGTCGATCTCTTGGCGGGCTGGTGCGACCATGTCGTCGTCGTGGGGCGCGAGGTCGCCCCCGCGCCTTGCCTGCCCGACTGGCCGCAGCCCGGCATGGGCCCGCTCGGCGGGATTGCCGCAGCGCTTCACTATGCGGCGGATGAGGGCTTCGATGCGGTGCTGACCTGCGGGGTAGATTCGCTGGACTTGCCCGACGATTTGCCCGCGCTGCTTGACCCGGCCCCGGCCTATGTCCCCCAGCAGCCGGTCATCGGTCTGTGGCCGGCCAGCGCCGCCGCCGTGATCGAGGCGATCCTCGAAGGCCAGGGCCGCCACTCGATGCTGGCTTTCGCCGAGGCGCTGGGGGCAAGGGCCGTGGCGCTCGCCGCCGCTCCCGCCAATATCAACACACCGGGCGATCTGGCCGATTGGCAGGACGGCTGACCGGGTTCAATCCGCCCCCAGCGCCCCCGCCAGCCCGCCATCGACCAGCAGGTCGGTCCCCGAAATGAAGCTCGCCCGCGCCGAGGCGAGGAATTCGACCGCATCGGCAACTTCCAGCATGGTCCCCTCGCGCGCCAGCGGGGTGCGGTCATACATCGCCCGCTTGCCTGCGCTTTTTTCGAACTCAAGCGCGCCCTGGCTGGTGGCGATCAGGCCGGGCGAGAGCGAGACTATGCGCGCGCCCTTGGCCCCCCAGGCAGCGGCCTTGCGGCGGGCGTAGGCGAGAATGCCCCATTTCGAATGGACATAGGCCATCTGCGGTGTCGCTGCCTCCGCGCCGATCACCGCCGCCAGCCGCGCGGGCAGATCGGGCGCGGCGGGATCGCGCAGCACGGCGATGGCTTCGTCCGATGGGCGGAAATTGTGCGCAGCCAGGCTGGCGATCAGAATTGCGGCGCTGCCGGCCCGCGCATGCGCGAGCAGCGCCTCGGCAACCAGCGCGACGCCCGTCAGGTTCACCCGCATGATCCCTGCATAATCGCCCAGCGAAGGCGAAAGGCCGGCGACATGCACCAGCGTGCCCAGCCCGCCCAATTCGCCAACCCGCTCGGCCAGCGCTGCCACCGCTGCCGGATCGGTGACATCGCAGGCCAGCGCCCGCGCATCGCAGCCCTCGCCGCGCATCGCGTCAGCGCCAGCATCTGCGCGCGCGCCGTCGATGTCCGCCAGCAGCACCCGGCACCGCTGCGCCAGCCGCCGTGCGACGGCCATGCCCATCGTCCCCGCGCCGATCACCACGCCAAGCGGCAAGTCCTCGCGTTCGCTGCTGCCGAGCTGGTACATGATCGCTCCTCCCTGCGGGCCAGCCTAAACCGCTTTGCCCTTTCCCTCCACTCTCCTTCATGCAACGATCTGCCGCAAGTGCAGGGAGAGCGCGCCATGAATGTCCAGTCCGCCATAACCATGCTGCCGACCGAAGAGGCGGCCAAGCTGCGCGGCAGGGGCCCGCTGCCCTCTCGCCCCTATTGGGACCCTGAATGGTGGGAGCTGGAACGCCAGGCGATCTTCATGCGGACATGGCTGCACATCGGCCACGTCTGCGAGATTGCGGAAGCCGGCATGTTCATCCGCCGCGAAGTGGAATTTGCCCGCGCCTCGCTGCTGATCGTGCGGGGGCGTGATGGCGCGGTGCGCGCCTTCCACAACGCCTGCACCCATCGCGGTACCCAGCTTGTCAGCGACGAGGCCGAAGGCAAGCGCGACCGCTTTTCCTGCCCCTATCACATGTGGACTTATGGCACCGACGGCGCGCTGATCTCCGCGCCCGATTTCGAGCGGTTCTATGTCGAAAAGAAGGACTGCGCGCTGAAGCAGGTCCACTGCGAGGTCGTCGGCGGCTACATCTTCGTCAATTTCGCTGCCGAGCCAAAGCAGACATGCCGCGAATTCTTCGGGCCCATAGCGGATGAGATGGAGAAACTGCCGGCCGCGCGCGCCACCCATTTCACCGAATGCACCTATGAGATTGCCGCCAACTGGAAGACCAACTTCGACAATTTCCAGGAAAACTACCACTTGCGCTTCGTCCATCCGCGCACCAGCGCCAGCACCTGCTGGGACGAAAACCCGTTCGGCTATCCGGTCGCTTATGGCTTTTCCGGCCCGCACCGCAGCCAGACCCTGCCGACCAACCCCAATCCGCCGCCGCCGTCGCCAATCATGCTCGATGCATACATGCGCATGGGCGCGATCGGCGCGCGTGAGGGGCTGACCTTTCCCAAGGCTGATTTCAAGCTGTTCCCCGCCTTCCACATCGTCGGCCTCGCGCCCAACCAGTTCAGCCACACGATGTGGCCGCTCGGCCCCGACCGCACGCGCGGGCAGGTGCGCTTCTATTTCACCAGCGAGAACGACAGCGCCAGCAAGCTCTATGCCCGCGAGCTGACCACCATGGTGATCGCCGACGTGCTGTGCGAAGACCGCGACG
>JANLSP010000679.1:0-20483 GCA_031362485.1 Novosphingobium sp. | reverse complement strand
CGAAGACCGTCGACCAGGTGTAGAGTACGCCCTTGCCGCTCGCCGGGGTGAACGAGACATCGTCGCTCCAGCAATGCGGGCACATCGGGCGGGGGTAATAATGCACCTTGCCGCAGCCGCCGCATTTGCCGAGCATCAGCTGCCCTGCCTTGGCGGCATCCCAGAAGGGCTGGCTCTCCGGCTCGATGGTCGGCAGGTCGAAGCGCGGACCAGAGGGGGGCGGTTCAGTGCTCATCAGTGTCCCTTGAACTGCGCGGGGCGTTTTTCGAGGAAGGACATCACCCCTTCGGTCGAATCGTCGGTTCGGCCGACAATTTCCTGGGCCATGGCTTCGGCAAGGAAAGCCGCGTTGCGGTCCTGATCGAGCGAGCCGTTGAGCAGCCGCTTGGACAGTGAAATCGCCATGGTCGCACTCGAAGCCAGACGCGCGGCGAGCTTGTCGACTTCGCCGGCAAAGTCCGCCTCGCTGGCGACTATGTTGACGAGACCGAGAGTCTTGGCCTCTTCGGCAGACACCTTGTCGCCCAGAAAGGCCATTTCCTTGGCTTTCTGCAGCCCCAGGCGGCGCGGCAAGAGATAAGCACCCGCGGCATCGAGGCTGAGCCCGCGCAGAACGAAAGGCTGCGAGAACCAGGCAGTATCCCGGGCGACAATCAGGTCGCAGGCGAGCGCGAGGTGGCAGCCCATCCCGGCCGCCGGGCCTTGCACTGCCGCGATCACCGGCTTGCCGCAGTCGAGCACGGCTGCAATCAGCCGCTGCGCGCCCTGCATCAGCGTGCGGATCGTCGAGCCCGCCAGCCGCGGGGCGGACATGGTGCTGGCCATACCGCGCACGTCCGCGCCCGAGCAGAAATGCTTGCCGTTGGCCGCCAGCACTATGACGCGCACCTCCGGATTGTTGTCAGCCGCTTCAAGCATGGCGATCAACCGGTTGCGCTGATCCTGCGAAATGGCATTGGCCGCATCGGGCTTGTTCAGCGTAATGCGCAGCACGCCGCCTGACAGGTCGGTCAGCAATGTTTGATCGGTATCGTCGCTCACGCCAGGCATCCCACTCGCATTGTTGCGCGGTCATCGCGGCAAAGCAGCGCGGCTGACAGTCCCCGATACGGTGACATTCGCCTTGCGGGCTTTGGGCATAAGAGGGCGGCGACGTGAATTGGCGCGGAGGAGCGAAGAATGGGAAGGCGCGTTGCCATTGCCGGGGTTGCGCTGTCGGGCATGCCGGGCTCGCCCGAAGCTACACCCTATGCGCTCCATGCCCAGGCTTCGCGCGAGGCGCTGTTCGAATCGGGGCTGAAACCATCCGACATCGACGGCTTTGCTTCCGCCGGGCTGGGCGCGCTGCAGCCGCTCGATGTTGCCGAATACATGGGCCTGCGCCCGCGCTGGGTCGATTCGACCGGGGTCGGCGGTGCGACCTGGGAAGTCATGGCGGCGCATGCGGCCGATGCGATTGCGCAAGGCCGCGCCGATGTCGTGCTGCTGTCCTACGGCTCAACCGCACGCTCCGATCTGCGCAAGAAGCTGCGCACCGCCAATCTCGATTGGGGCACCCGCGGCCCGCAGCAGTTCGAGGCCCCGTTCGGCCACACGTTGATCGCCAAATATGCCATGGCAGCGCGGCGCCACATGCACGAATATGGCACCACGCTGGAGCAGCTGGCGGAAATCGCCGTCTCCGCGCGCTATAATGCCTCGCTGACCCCGTTTGCCTCGTTCCGCGATCCGATCGACATTGCCACAGTGCTCGATGGCCCGATGATCGCCGATCCTTTCACCAAGCTGCAATGCTGCATCCGTTCGGACGGCGGCGCGGCAGTGGTGATGGTCGCCGAAGACCGGGTGCGCGATCTGAACGTCAAGCCGGTCTGGGTGCTGGGCAGCGCCGAGGCAGGATCGCACGTCGCGATGAGCCAGTGGGAGGACTTTACCGTATCGCCTGCCGCGATGACCGGACCTGCCGCTTTCGCGCGGGCGGGCATCCGCCCTGACGAGATCGACGTTGCACAGATATACGATGCCTTCACCTACATGGCGCTTATCACGCTCGAAGATCTGGGATTTTGCAAGAAAGGTGAGGCGGGGCCTTTTGTCGAGGACGGGCGGCTTCGCGTGGGCGGAGCGTTTCCGACCAACACCGATGGCGGCGGGCTTTCGGCGTGTCATCCGGGAATGCGCGGGCTGTTCCTGATCGTCGAGGCGGCGCGTCAGCTGCGCGGAACTTGCGCAGATCGTCAGGTAGCCGAGGCAAAGCTCGCCTGTGTCAGCGGCACTGGCGGCTGGTTCTGTTCTAGCGGAACGATGATTCTGGGGGCAGACTGATCTCAGAACAGGGAGAGATATTTCTGCATCAGCTCATGCCGGCTGCCGATCGAGAGCCGCGCGTAGAGCCGCTTGCGATAGGTCGCGATGGTGTCTTCGCCCAGCCCCAGATCGATCGAAATGCCGAGCGCAGAAATCCCGAAAAGGATGCGGGCGCTCACCTGCAATTCGCGGACCGAGAGCCCCCAATCGGCTCCGCGCAAGGTCGCTTCGATCACTTCGACCGATGCGAATATCTTGACCCCGCGTGGGCGATCCCAATGGATCGATGCGTGCTTGGCGCAAGCGGCAATGAGCAGCTCGGCGCAAGATTGCAGGGTCGCAGTCTCGTCGGCTCCGAAGATGCCCGCATCTGCCGATCGCATCAGAGTGATGGCAAAGAGGTCATTGTCTGCCCACCCGCAGAGCACGATCCGGTCGACGATATTGTAATGCTTCAGCGCACCGGCGAGGCCAGGGTCGTCCATGCCGCCAACGGGTTCATGCAAAAGCATCGCGGGGCTGCCAGGTTCAAGCTGGTCCCATGCGCGCAGAAGTTCAGCATAATTGCGGCTGTATCGCTGCTTGGGCGCAGTCAGCCGCGCGGGATGTTGCCCGCGCACACTGGCACCGCCGAGAAATTCGGGGGTTCCGCCGCGGACCCGGTAGACGCTGTAATGCTCCACCCCGGCGATCCCGCCGAGCACATGCAGCGCCTCGGTCTCGAACTGGTCAGTTCCCAGCGCGCCGATAAGTGCCAGAACATGCTGCGACGAAAGTGCATTGAACGAGGGCCTCGAGCCCATAATACCTCTCCCTTGCCGCGGCTGCGCGGCGCGGAGACCGGCGAACAGGCCGGTCAGCAGTCAGTTCTGGTTATCCGCACCGGGAGAGTTAGTCCATGCCGCCAAGCCAAGGATCGCAAATGGACGAAGACCTGAGCTATGCCCCGCCGGCCCTGACGGGGGACTATGCGAGCTTCGCCGCGCTGCTTGCCGCTGCTGCCGAGGCATTTCCGCAGCAGGAAGCCTATGTCCATCGCGGCGGCCGGATCAGCTATGGCGAGTGGTACGAGCAATCGCTGCGACTAGGTAAGCAGTTGCAGCAATGCGGTGTGACTACGGGCGATATCGTCCTCATCAGCCTTGATCCCTCGATTGAATTTGCCGTGTGCTTTGCCGCTGCGCAAATGATCGGAGCAGTCGCCAGCGGGGTCAATCCGCGTCTTGGTCGACGGGAGGTCGCGGCCATAGTCAAGCAGACTGCGTCGCCGCTCATCATTCTAGAGGATGGCGCGGAATGTCCCGAAGGCGCGAGGCACACCATCCGGCGCGCCGGGCTCGCCGGACTGTGCATGGTCGGGGCAATGGCCGCGCCCCATTTCGGCCAGGCGGATGACCTTGCCGTCATCATCTGGACCAGCGGCACGACCGGCCTGCCCAAGGGGGCCTGCTTTTCCCATTCCAGCCTGAAGTCCGCGATCCGTACCGCCGGACCGCTGGCCGCACCTTTTGCTCGCAAGCTCAGTTCGGTGCCCTTCGCCCATGCGGGTTATATGGCCAAAGGCTGGGAACAGGTTGCCTATGGCATGACCCTGGTGATCACCGAGACCCCCTGGAGCGCGGAGCAGATGCTGCGGCTCCTGGTCGAGGAACGAATAGCCATTGCCGGGGCCGTGCCGACGCAATGGGCCAAGCTGCTCCAGCTGCCGCAGCTCGCCAGCGCCGATCTTTCGCACATCACCGTTGGCGTGACGGCGACAGCGCCGGCGCCGCCCGAACTGATCGAACGGGTGACCCACGCGATCGGTGCGCCGCTGATCGTGCGCTATTCGATGACCGAGTGTCCCTCAATGACCGGCACCCGCATCGGCGACAGCGCCGAGATCCAGTACCGCACTGTCGGCCGTCCGCAGCCAGGGGTGGAGATTGCCTTGCGCGGGATCGACCAGTCCGGGGTAGGGCGGATCGCCGTGCGCAGCGCCGGAGTGATGCAGGGCTACTGGCGCGACCCCGAGCGAACCGCGGAGGCTTTGAGCGGCGATGGCTGGTTGCTCAGCTCGGACCTCGGGCGTTTCGATGCCGACGGCAATCTCATGCTCGCCGGGAGAACTGGCGAGATGTACATTCGCGGCGGCTACAACGTCTATCCGATCGAGGTCGAGCGCTTGCTTAGCGAATTGCCGGCTGTTGCTGCCGCCGCCGTGATCGGTGTGCCTGCGCCGACCATCGGGGAAATTGGTGTGGCATTTGTCGTCCCGGCCGATGCGGACTCACCGCCAAGCCTTGAAGTGCTGCGCAGACACGTCCGCGGCGAACTGGCTGACTACAAGGCGCCTGACCGGCTGGTGCTGCTCGAGGCGCTGCCGCTGACGGCGATGATGAAGGTCGACAAGGCAGCGCTGAGAAGGTTGGCCTAATCTGCCAGCCCCTTTGTCCCAGGTTCCAGCCCGCGATGCGCGATAAAGTCGGGCGAGAGCGGGGGGACCGGCAGCCCTAGCTGTTGCGCGATGATCTGGGTTGCGGTGTTGTCGTGGCCAAAGCGCGTATCGGTGGCGAACTTGCCCGATGCTACGCCCAGATCGGCGGCACGGATCATGGTGGTGGCCATGAAGAACGCGCCCATGACGATGAAATAGAGCAGGTCGGCAACCGGAGTGCCCGCGCTACGCTCATAGCGGGCGATGGTCTCTGTCTCATCCGGCCAGCCCGGCAGCCTCGGCATGCCGATCGCTTCGGCGTGGAACCGGTCCATCATCAGCCAGTAGCCGAGATCGAGCCCGCGCGGACCGATCAGGGCTGCCTCCCAGTCAAGCAGCGCTGCGACGGAACAATCAGGACCAAACAGGATATTGCCGGGCCGCGCATCGCCCCAAAGCAAGACATCGGGCGCATCGGCAAGCCGGCTGGCCTCACTCACCAGATAGTCAAGCGCCCGGTCCGTAACCGGAAATTTCCGGCCCTTGACTGTCCACGCGTACCATTGCGACAGGTGCTCCAGATAGCGCTCCAGCCCCCGCTTTGCGCCAAGTTCGCTGGCCATGAAGGCGTGGGTGCGGCGCCAGTCGATGGCATGGACCCGTACCAGTGCGTCGATGGCGCCTTCGGCAATGCACCGGCGCTCACCCGGGGCGAGCTCGGTCAGCAACCCGGCCACATGCATCGAGGGGCGTCCTAGCGGCGCGCGGCCATGAACCTCGCCCATCACCATGAACGGCGCGCCGAGCACGGCGGGATCGTTTTCCACCGCAAGCGGCGGAGCAACCGGAAGCCCCGCTGCCGCCAAGCCTTCGGCCAGCCGGAATTCCCGCTCGATGCTGGGCGAGAGGAACAACTGCCTCCCGCCTGGCTCCATGCGGATGATAAATGCACCGGGCCGGTCTGTGCAGGTGAAGCGGAACAGCGTGCTCGACTGACCGCCAGCGAACGGCGCAAATTCCGCAAGTTCGGCCTTGAATGCGGGATGCTGTTTCAGCCAGCCGGAAAGGAGCAATCGCCCGGCGTCAGTCATCGGCGACCCTGATCACGATTTTTGCGCCGGGGCTGCCGCACTGCGCTTCCCATGCGGCGGCAACATCCTCCAGGTCAAACGTGATCGTATCGATCTTCCAGCCACCTTCCGCCGCATAACCGATCAAACGGTCAAACGCGGCTTGACGTTCAGCGGGGGAGCGGATGCCCGTATCGACGCCGATGTGCGAACGGCGGCGCAGTTCGGTGAGTGTCAGCGTCATTGTCCGGGCGGCGCGGGTGCCGATGCTCATGAAGCGGACGCCTTCGGCAGAAGCGCGGAACGCCGCTTCGGCAGGCGGGCCGAACAGCGGATCGAGCACGACATTGTAGCCATGTTCGCCAGCCTGCGCCTGCAGCGCCGCATCATCATCGCCTGCGCCGAGCAAAACCATCCCATCGATCAGCCCCCTGGCGCGCATGGCATCGAGTCGCGAAGCGTCGCGCGCGCCACCGATGATGACGCCAGCCCCCAGTCGCCGCGCGACCATGCAGCCGATCTGCCCCACCGGCCCGGTCGCGCCGAGAATGAGCGTGCGATCCCCCGGCTTGATCTGCGCTTCTTCCAGAGGAATCAAAGCGCCAATCCCTGCCAGACCAAGCGCAATCACTTGGGCCGCGTCAGCCTCCCCGGGGATCGGCCAGACTTCTTCTTTCAGGACAATCGTCTCGTCGCAGAACGCGCCGGAGGTCGGAACCGAATGCGCGAAGTATACGCGCTGGCCATCGGCGAGCAGCCCTACGCCTTCTCCACCAACGATGTGCGGGAAGGGCGGGTTCTTGTAGATTCCACGCACGCGAAGCACGTCGGTCGGCTGAAGTCCGGCATAGAGCACCTTGATGCGGTGGGTGCCTTGCATATCCGCATGGCGCGGCACATCGGTGACATAAGGCACCGTGTTGAGCGCCTCGACAATCGCAGCGCGCACTGCGTCAATCTGCCGCGTGATCGGGGCGGACAAGGCGGCGTTGCTTGATCCAGTCAATCACCCCGTCATGATTTCCCTCGCGGCGGCTCTGCTCTTTCAGCGCCTGCCAGTCGGCGACGTCCTGCTGGGCCCGGGCGCCGTGCTGCTTCCATTCGGGTATGACATCGGCGGTCAGCTCCAGCCGCAGGTTGTTGGGATCGCGGAAATAGATGCTGGTGATGATGCCATGCTCGACCGGGCCAATGTAGTCGACGCCTTCGGCTGTCAGGTGCTCCGCCCATTCCTGCACCGCTTCGACGCTGCCGGCATTGAGCGCGAGGTGATTGAAGATATCATAGGCCGGGTGGCTCACCGGGGCGAGCGGCGGCAGGTCGAGCGATTCGAAAAAGGCGATGGTCGAGCCGTCGGCCAGTTCAAAGAAGATATGGATATAGGGGAAGGGGTCGCCGGTGGAGGGTATCGCATCGTCGATCACCGAGCTGACCAGCTTCATCCGCAGGACGCGCGTGTAGAAGTCACAGGTCGCGGCGACGTCATGTGTGACATAGGCGGTGTGGTGCAGCATCTGCGGGGGGGCTGCCAATGTTAATGCGCTCATCCGAAGCTCCTGATGCTCTGGTATAGCTGCCAACATGGCGATTGGCCTATATCCACCTTCGGGGACAAGCGCGGGCCCGCCAGTACGCTAGGGTAAGGCTCCGCGATGAGGAGTCCGAAAGCATGACAACTACTGCGCCAGTCACCGGCGTCTGCCCGGTCACGCACGGGTTCACGCCGTTCGCGGCTGACTACCTCTCCGACCCATACCCCTTTTTCAATGCGCTGCGCGAAGAAGCGCCAGTTGCCTATGCGCCGAACTACGACTGCTACCTGGTTTCCCGGTTCGACGATATCGTTGCCGTGCTCAAGAACCGCGAGGTCTTCTCTGCGGCCAATTCGACCATCCCATTCGGCAAGATCGCGCCAAAAGCGCAGGCGATCCTCTCGGGCGGATTTCCCCGCAAGGCGACTTTTACCAACGCCGATCCGCCGCGGCACACGGCGATGCGTTCGGCCGCATCCAAATGTCTGACCCCGCGCCGCTGGAGGAGCGTGCAGCCATTGATCACCGGCTTTGTCGATGACCAGCTTGCAACCATCAGGGGACGCGACCCAATCGACCTAGCAACAGACGTGATCTATCCGACGACTTCCTATGCCGGCTTTGCCCTGCTGGGTTTCCCGCCGGAAGACAACGCCATGCTGTTTGGCTGGTGCGGCAAGCGGGTCTTGATGACCTATGGAGAGCTTGATGAGGCGGAGCAGGTCGTCGCGGCGCAGCAAATGGTCGATTTCTGGGACTACTGCCGGACTTTCGTGCGCCAGCGCTCAGCCGAACCGGTTGACGATCTGACCAGCGATCTGATTGCAGTGGCCAATGCGTCAGGCGGTACGGTCACGCTCGAAGACGTCGACAACATGGTCTATTCGCTCAGCCTTGCCAGTCACGAAACCACGGCCAATGCCATGCTCAACGGCTTTCACCGACTGATGCACAACCGCCATGCCTGGGACGACCTCCTGGCGGATCGCTCGCTCATCGCCGGTGCAGTCGAAGAAATGATGCGTTTCGATTCGCCGACCATCACTCACAGGCGGCTCTGCAAGCAGGATTGCGAAGTGGGCGGCGTTGCGATCCCTGCCGGAGCGACAGTCGTGCTGATGTTCGGTGCCGGCAATCACGATCCGGCGCACTTCCCTGAGCCCGAGACATTCGACATCCGCCGCACAAATGCGATCGAGCACCTTGCTTTCGGCAAGAATTGGCACTTTTGCCTCGGCGCGCCGCTTGCGCGATTCGAGATCGGGCTGGTGCTCGGCCGGCTGCTTGATGCCATGCCGGGCATGAAGCTGGCCGAGGGCGCGCTGAATTACCTTCCGGTCGTGCTGTTCCGCGGGCCGGACAAATTGCTGGTGCATCCAAACTGGGGCGGCGGGCATGCGTGACATCGAGACCGAGTGGTTCCCGCTCAGCTACCCCGAGCAGCGCGTCTTCAACGAGACTTACGGCTTTGGCGGGAGCCAGGGGATGATCCACGTCGAGGCGATGCTGCTGCGCCCGCGCGGGCAGCCGTCGAAGACGCTGTTCTTCTTCATGCATCCGCAAACCTCGATGGATGTCTTGCCGGTGCCGCGCAGCCTGGTTGCGCAGGGTTGCCATGTGATGTGCGCGCGCAACCGCTATTTCAAAAACGATTCAGTGCTGATCTTTGAGAAAGTGCTGATCGATTTCGGCGCATGGGTGCGCTTCGCCAAAGAGCAGCTCGGCTACGAAAAAGTCGTCATCGTCGGCTGGAGCGGCGGCGGGCCGCTGGCGGCGTTCTATCAGGCGCAGGCCGAGCGCCCGACCATCACCGACACGCCGAATGGCGATCCGGTCGATGTGGTCGGGGCCGGGCTGATCCCCGGCGACGCGGTGATCTTCCAGGCCGGCAGCGTCTCACGGGCGCGGATACTTCTCGAGGCACTGGATGCCTCGGTGACCGACGAATTGCGACCGGAACTTCGCGATGCGCGCTACGATCTCTACAATCCGGCCAATCCGATGCAGCCGCCATATAGTGCTGATTTCATGACTGAATACCGCGCCGCGCAATTGGCGCGCATGCGCCGGATCACCGCAGGAGTGAAAGACAGCCTCGCCGATCTCAAGGCCAAGGCCGGCAAGGAAATGGAACGCGGCTTCGTTGTCCACCGCACCATGGCCGACCCGCGCTTCATCGATCCCGCCTTCGAGCCGACTGACCGGCGGCCCAAATGGTGTCTTTCGGGGGACCCCGAGACAGTCAATGTCGGTCCGGTTGGCTTCGCGCGCTTCTGCACCTTGCGTTCGTGGCTGTCGCAATGGTCGATCGATGACAGCCGCGCTGATGCTACGCTTTCGTCAAAGTCGATCTCGGTGCCGTTCCTGGCGATCGAAAACACCGCCGACGACGGCGCACCGCGGGTTCATATGGAAGAAGTGTTCGAAGCCTGCGTCAGCCCGGACAAGCATTATGTCTCGGTGAAGGGCGCGAACCACTATTACGCGGGACAACCCGAGTTGCTGAGCGAAGCAACCGATGCGACGCTGGGCTTCCTGCGCGAGCGATCCCTGATCGATTTTTAGCCCCTGTTTCAGTTACACTGACAGGAGCGGGCTGACGCCGATTCCACCGAAGTAGAACAGACTCTAGGAGTGCGGCCCGAGATTTGGCAGCCAGTTTTCAGCATATTGCTGCCCCCGCGCCGCCTTCATCCCTGCCATACCTTCATCGCGCAGGATATCCTCAAAGGTCCTTCCATCGGGCGCGCGGGCCTTGGCGGCCTCGGTCTTGGTGATCGCATCGCGTTCGCGCCCCGCAATCCGGCCTGCCGCGCGGCCCGAGCTCTCCAGCACCGCCTCGATCGCCGCCTTGTTGAGTCCCAGCGCCTCACGCGGCATCCTTGCCAGCCGCTCAGCCAGATCGGTCGCTCGGGCGAGCAGGTCCGCGGCGGGTTCCACGGTCAGCACCAGACCCATGCGCTCGGCGCGCGCCGCATCGATCATCTCGCCGGTGTAGATCAGGAATTTGGTCCAGGCCGCACCGATCACCGGCACCAGGTCGGTCGCGCCGGGATGGCCGATGCGCCCTTCGATCAGGCCGAAACGTGTATCGTCTGCCGCGATCACGAAATCGCATTGCGCGACAAAGCCCATTGCGGTGCCAAGGCACAGTCCGTGCACTGCCGCGATTACCGGCTTTGCAGTGCATCTGATCTGGGCGTTGAAAGCCATGATCCGCTCATTCAGCTTCCGGTTATCCTCCAGCGTGACCGCCGCCGCCCCTGCGCCGCCGAGATCACCGCCCGCGCAGAACGCGCGGCCCTCGCCGCGAATCAGCACGCACCCTGTTGCTGCATCCGTGCTGGCTTGCGCCAGCGCGCGACCGATTTCCTCGCGGGTCTGCTCGCCGATGGCATTGAGCTTTTCGGGCCGGTTGAGCACCACGTGCGCGACGCCGGCATGCACCTCATGGAGGATATGTTCGAAGGGCGCTGGCATCCGGCTCTCCATCTTGCAGGTTTACCCTTCATAGGCGCAAGCGCTGCCGTGCCACAACCGGGCTGCGCGCGCGCGTCCCCTTGGCGGGGGCATTGTGCCTGCGTTCCGGCGCTCTAGGGATAAGTCAAGGAGAGCCGATCATGCCAACCCCGCTCGAAGGCCTGCGCATCATCGACATGAGCGCGGTCGTCATGGGCCCGTTCGCCGCCCAGATACTGGGCGACCTCGGCGCAGATGTGATCAAGGTCGAGCCGCATTCAGGGGATACCACCCGCCATGTCACGCCGATGCGCAACAAGAACATGGGCTGGGTCTATCTCCATGCCAACCGAAACAAGCGCAGCCTGGTGCTCGATCTGAAGGATCCTGAAGGCAAGGCTGCCTTTCTCAAGCTCGCCGAGATCAGTGATGCCCTGATCACCAATGTCCGCCCTGCAGCGCTTGAACGCCTCGGGCTTGGCTGGGAGACGCTACGCGAGGTCAATCCCCGGCTGATCGTGCTCAATCTGGTCGGCTACGGCGCCGGCGGGCCCTACGATGGCCGCCCGACTTATGAGGATTTGATTCAGGGGGTGATCGCACTGCCCTCGCTGCTGGTGCCCGCCGGGTCGGAAGAGCCGCACTATGTCCCGCTGGCGATGAGCGACCGCGCGACCGGCCTCTCCAGCGCCGTTGCCTTGCTCGCTGCCGTGATCTACCGCGAGCGCTCCGGGCTCGGGCAGCAGATCGAAGTGCCGATGTTCGAGACCATGGCGCAATGGGTGCTTGGCGATCACATGGGCGGCAAGACCTTCGAGCCGCCGCTGGGTCCCGCCGGATACAAGCGCACACTCAACAAGGAACGCCGGCCCTACAGGACGATCGACGGCATGATCTGCTCGATCATCTATACCGACAAGCACTGGGCCACTTTCATGGATCTGATCGGTGAGGGCGAACTCTACCGCAGCGATCCACGCTTTGCCTCGATCGGATCGCGCACCGATTCCGCGCACGAGCTTTATGGCTATGTCTCCAAAGCGATGAGCGAGCGAACCACCGCAGACTGGGTGGCGACGCTGCTTGCAGCCGATATTCCGGTCGCGCCGCTGCACGATCTCGATACGCTTATGGACGATAAGCATCTTTCGGCGGTGAATTATCTCCCCATTGTCGAGCATCCGAGCGAAGGCGCGGTGCGCGAGATCCGTGTGCCGACGACCTGGTCGGAATCGCAACCCGATGTGCGCCGCCACCCGCCCCAGTTAGGCGAGCATAGCGTGGAAGTGCTGCGCGAGGCGGGGCTGGATGAAGAGCAGATCGCGCGGCTGGTGGAACGCGGCGTGACGCTCCAGTTCGGCGCATGACGATGGCAGTGGACGTGGACGCGCCGGTTATCATCATCGGGGGCGGGCCAGTCGGCCTGGCCATCGCGCTCGACCTTGGCCGGCGCGGCGTGCGCTCGATTGTCGTCGAACGTGATCCGTCCACCGGCGCGGAGCTGCTCGCCAAGGCGGGGACGCTCAACGAGCGCACCATGGAGATCTGCCGGTTCTGGGGCATCGTCGATGCCGTGGCGAATTGCGGATTTCCCGACGATGTCAATCTCGACACGCTCTATTGCACCGCGCTAGACGGGCTGTTCATCGGCAACGACGCGCGGCCTTCCACGCGCGAACGGGTGCCGCCGCCCGGTGCGGTCGAAATGCTGCGCAAGTGCCCGCAATTCCAGTTCGATCCGATCCTGGCCAAGGCGGCCCTGGCTACCGGAATGGTCGATGTGCGCTACGGCCACGGCTTTGACCGGCTGGAGCAGGATGCGGCGGGCGTGACCGTTTTCGCAACCGCGCTGGCTTCGGGCGAGACCATCGCGCTGCGCGGCCAGTACCTCGTTGCCTGTGACGGTGCGGGCAGCCGCATCCGGCGCCAGCTTGAAATTGGCTTCCCCGGGCCGATGCTGAGCTACTCGGTCAGTGCAATGGTGCGCGCCGACTTGTCGAACACCCAGTTCGGCGACCGCAACCGTTTCATGTTCCTCGACACCGAAGGAACCTGGGCCAACCTGACGGCGGTCGATGGTCACGATCTCTGGCGTTTCACGCTGGTCGGAAACGAAGAGAAACTCGATCCGGCAGTGCACGACATCGCGGTCGATGTTGCCCGCGCTTTCGGGCCCGACATTTCCTTTGAGCTGCTCCGGGTCTTCCCGTGGCGGCGCAGCCAGTGCACCATCGAGCGATACCGCGAGGGCCGCGTGCTGTTTGCCGGCGATGCCGCGCATACCACCTCGCCCACGGGCGGCCACGGGCTCAACACCGGGATCGGCGATGCGCTGGCGCTGGGCTGGATGCTCCACGCGGTGCTGAGCGGGCAGGGGGGTGAGGCACTGCTCGATGCCTATGGCGCCGAGCGCCGGCAGGTTGCGATCCGCAACGGCACCTTGTCGAGCGGCAATTTCGCCAACTGGATCGGTGCCACCGACTTCAGCCGCGTGCTCGAAGAGGGCGCGGAGGGTGATGCTGCGCGCGCCATGGTCGGCGACAGGATGAGCGAAGCGCTCAACGAAGAGTGGACTTCGACCGGCGTGGGGCTGGGCTATCGCTATGAGCATTCGCCGCTGATCGTTCCCGATGGCACGACCGAGCCGCCCGATCCGGTCTCAACCTATGCCCAGACCGCGCGTCCCGGACACCGCGCCCCGCATGTATGGCTGGAAGACGGACGTTCGACCATCGACCTGTTTGGCCACGGCTTTGTTTTGCTGCGCTTCGATCCTGCGATGGCCATCGAACCGTTGATCGCGGCCGCAAGGGCGCGCGGCGTGCCGCTTGAGGCCGTCGATATTGCCGATCCGGGGATTGCCGCACTTTATGAGCGCAAGCTCGTTTTGGTTCGGCCCGACGCTCATGTCTGCTGGCGCGGGGATACCCTGCCGGCCGCAGCGGACCAGTTGATCGCGACCGTTGCCGGCTTTTCGGCTTGAAAATCAGGATCTGATGCTGTGAATCTCGATATCTGTGAAGACCAGACCATGCTCAAGGATGCGCTGTCACGCGCACTCGCCAAAGAGTCCACGCCGGCGCAGATTCGCCGCAGCGAGGCCAGCGGCCATGACCTTGCTACCTGGCAGGTGTTTGTCGAGATGGGCCTGCCGCTCCTGCGTGTGGATGCCGAGGCGGGCGGGGCAGGCGGTAGCCTCATGGATGCCGTCGTGGTTGCCGAAGTGATCGGTGAATTTGTCCCGGTGATCCCGGCGATTGACGTGATCGTCACGGCCCGCCTGCTGGCCAGGCTGGGAGCGGATGTCGCGGACCTCGGCACGGGGGCAATTGCGACCATGGCGCTCGCCGAAGCTGATGGCGGCGCGCAACTGATCGCGGCGGCAGCGGTTGCCGACCGCATCGTCTTTCGCAGCGGCGAGACTGTCCGTGTCGCCTCGGGACCCTTCGGCGAGACTGAGGCCAACCTGGCAGCCATGGCCGCACGGCGGGTGGTGCTCGGGTCCGCGATCGGCATCGAAGTCGCAGCAGGGCCTGCGGCTGTCGCGGCCTTTGATGCCGCCATCGAGGAGTGGAAACTGCTCAATGCTGCCGCAATAGCTGCCGCCGCGCACAAGGCGATCCGCAATGCGGCCGACTATGCCAAGACGCGCGAGGCTTTTGACCGGCCGATTGGCAGCTATCAGGGCCTGGCGCACCCGCTGGCCGAAGCCTTCGCCGAAGTCGAAGGCGCGCAATTGCTTGTCTGGCGAACGGTCGAGGCGGTTGCCGCCGGGAGCAACAAAGCCGCCGCGATGGTTCGGATGAGTGCCTGGTGGGCGGCGCATGCCTGCCGCCCCGCGGTGATCAAGGCAATGCGGGCCTTTGGCGGCTACGGCATGGCGATCGAATCCGATGCCCAGCTGTTTTTCCGCCGGATCGAGCACTGGGCCTTGCTGGACGGTCCGCCTGATGCCGAGCTGCAGGCCATTGCCGAGCGGCTTTGGGGCGGGGCAAGACCGTCGCTGCCTGAGGCGGGCGACTGCGCGATCAGTTTCGAGTATCCGCGCGAAGCGGGCGCGGCCGCCGCTATCACGCGCCGCATATTCGAGGAACATGCCTCGGCTGAAATTCGCGAAAAGCAGTTTTTCTCCGACGATGGCTTCGATCCGGAACTCTACAGCAAGCTTGGTGCTGAAAAGGTTCTGCATCCCGATTGGCCGGCCGAAATGGGCGGCAGCGAGAGTGACAGCTATGCTGTCGGCCTGATCAAGCAGGTCTTCGTCGAATACGACTGGGACCGCTTCATTCTCTCGGTGGCCGACATGCTCGGCAAGATGATCATGCATTTCGGCTCGGACCGGGCGAAGGCTGAAATCCTGCCCAGGCTGGTTTCCGGCGAGAGCTATGCCGCGCTCGGCTTTTCCGAGCCTTCGTGCGGTTCAGACATTTTTGCGGCGAAGACCAGAGCAGTGCGCGACGGCGATGAATGGATCATCGACGGCCAGAAGATGTTCACTTCGCAAGGCCATTTTGCCGACTATGCGCTGATGCTGACCCGCACCGGCGAGGGCAAACACGACGGGATCACCCTGTTTGCTCTGCCGCTGCGCGATCAGCCCGGCTATCGCTGTGACGAAATCAAGACCGTTGGCAATGAGCGCACCAATGCCACATTCTATGACAGCGTGCGCGTCCCCGATGCCTACCGGCTGGGCGAGGTCAATGGCGGGGCGCGGGTGCTCGCCCAGGCCCTTGCGATGGAACAGAGCTCGGGCGAGCATTTCGTCGGCGCAATCAAGCAGATGCTGGATGGCGGGGTCGAATGGGCAAGCGCCGCGCGCCGCGGGCAGGGCAGGGCGATCGACGATCCGGCGACGCGCGCAGTGCTGGCCAGCGTCGCCGCCCGGCTCGAGATCAGCGACGTGCTCAGCCGCCGTTCGGCCTGGGCCAGCGCTGTCGGCAAGCTGCAGAAACACTTTGGCCCCTCGGCCAAGCTGTTGGGTTCGGAATACTGGGTTAGCTGCAGCGCCGACCTGATGGCCATGGCTGCCCCCGACACATTGCTGCCGGGCTATACGCCGCAGGGCCGGATCGAGCGCCAGTTCCGGCGCGCGGTACCAAGCACGATTTACTCGGGCAGCAGCGAGGTGCAACGCTCGATTGTGGCCGAGGCTGGCCTTGGCCTGCCCAGAACTAGGAACTGACAATGGCAGACAGCAATACGATAGTGGCGCGTGAAGGCGCAGTTCTGATCTTCAGCCTCAACCGGCCCGAGAAGTTCAATTCGCTGACCAGTCCGATGACGAAGCAGCTCGGCGCGGCTTTGGCGGACTTTGCCGTTGACCCCGAACTGCGCGTCCTGCTGATCCGTGCTGAGGGCAAGCACTTTTGCGCCGGTATGGACGTCAACGAGCTGGCGGGGACCGATGTCGGCGAGGGTCCTTCCAGTTTTCGCCGGGTCTATCGCGGCGCGGGCTGGCATGATCTGTGGGATGCATTGGAGGCCTGCGAGAAGCCGGTTGTCGTTGCCCATCAGGGGCCGTGCCTTGGGGCAGGACTGGAAATGTCATTGTCCTGCGATTTCCGCCTGGCGAGTGAGGCGGCGCTCTATGGGCTGCCCGAACTGACCATGGGGATGATCCCCGGCTCGGGCGGCACAAGCCGGCTGG
The DNA here is from genome assembly GCA_031362485.1 of Novosphingobium sp. Lineage (GTDB taxonomy): Bacteria > Pseudomonadota > Alphaproteobacteria > Sphingomonadales > Sphingomonadaceae > Novosphingobium. The sequence continues at coordinate 4,049 of JANLSP010000679.1, read as the reverse complement.
TTCGCCTGGTCGGGGGGGCGATGGCGCGTTGGATGATCATGGCGGGCAAGCAAGTAAACGCGAGCCAGGCGCTCGCCGCCGGACTGGTCAATGCGGTCTATCCCGTCGCCAGCTTCGAGGAAGAAGTCATGACCTTCTGCCAGTCGCTCAGCAAGCAGCCCCCCGAGGCAATGGCGGGCGCCAAGCTGGCGATCGAATTTGCCGAGGATCTCGACCGGGCCCAGGCGCGGAACATGGAGCGCTTGATCAACAGCAGCCTGAACGGCGGAGCGGAGCAGAAACGGGTTTTCGCAAAACTGATGGAACGCTTCGCCCCGAAGGGCTGACGTCAACGACCCTGGTCCTTTGACCCAGGCTTGGTGCGAGTGAATTATGAACATCGAGGATCTGCTGACCGGCGAGCCTGACTTACCGATGTTCGAGTATGGCGGCGTGCTATTCTCGCGCGGCCAGATGGCAGCGAGCGCCGATGCGGTTCTGGATCTGCTCGATGCCGCCTGCATTCCCGCCGATGCCGCGATCGGCGTGGTCGGGCGAAACCGTCCTCTGCCGGGGGCAGCCATTCTCGGGCTGGTGTCGCGCGGCCGGGTCGCGACAATGATCTACGCCTTTCAATCACCGACTGCATTGGCGAAGGATCTTGCGGCCACCGGCTTTGCCGCGGTGATCGCCGAAGCAGAAGATTGGAGCGCGGCAGCCATTGCTGCCGCGCAGGCATGCGGCACTCTGGGGATCGTGCTGAACTCGTCGGACCAGACGGTATCGCTGGTGGCGCAGCTCGCGGAATTTGCGAACCCGGATTACCGCCGGCACGGCAGCGATATTGCAGTTGAAATCCTCTCCAGCGGCACGACCGGACCGCCCAAGCGGATTGCGGTCAACCAAGCGATCATCTCACGCTCGCTCGAATCAACTCAGGCTGCCGGCACAATCGCGCGCGGCGAATTCGACATCTCACCCTGGCCGATCGGCTCGATTGGGGGAATACTGCGCCTTATCGGCAGCGTGATGCAGCGCCGGCCGCTGGTCTATTTCGACAAGTTCAATGTCGCCGAATGGGTCGATGCGGTAAAACGCTATCGCCCCAGGCTGACGACGGGCATGCCGGCCATGATGCAGATGGTGCTCGATGCGGAGGTTCCGCCTGAGGACCTGGCTTCGGTTGAGGTGTTCTACGGCGGATCAGCGCCCTTCGATCCCGAATTGCAGAAAAGGCTGTATGACCGCTACGGCATCACCGTGATCTGGGCTTACGGCGCGACCGAGTTCTACGGGACGATCATTTCCTGGACCGAGGACATGCACCGCGAATGGGGCGCCGCCAAGCCCGGTTCATCGGGCCGGGCGCTGCCGGGCGTGACCTTGCGGGTCGTCGATTCCGAGAGCGGCGCGGAACTGCCGCCCGGTGAGGCCGGGCTGCTCCATGCGCGGGTCGATGCCCTGGGGCCGGACTGGATCGCGACCAACGATGTGGTGGTTGTCGATGGCGATGGCTTCATGTTCCACAAGGGACGGCATGACGGAGCCATCGTGCGCGGCGGGTTCAAGGTCCTGCCCGAGACGATCCGAACTGCGCTGCGCGAACACCCGGCGGTGCTCGATGCAGCCTGTGTCGGCCGGCCAGACAAGCGGCTTGGCCAGGTGCCGGTCGCGCTGGTCGAGCTTGCCGCGGGCGCGCAGGCTCCTGCCGAGGCGGAACTCATCGCCTTTCTGCACGAATCTCTGCCCAAGCAGGCCATTCCGCTGCAGGTGCTTGTTGTCGATGCCTTGCCCCGCACCGCAACGCTCAAGGTCGAGCTGCAGGCGGTGCATCGACTGATCGATGCCGCCGAAGGCTGAGGGCTTGGCACATATATGATGATGCCCCAGGCCGAAGCTGGTCTCTGCTGAATCAGCCTTTCAATCGCTTATGGAAGGCCTATCTTCCAATCAGGAATCCGCGAATGTTGGCATCGCTCATGAGGAAACGGACATGAAACTCGAAGACATGATCATCGTCAGCGTGGACGACCACATCGTCGAGCCCCCGACAATGTTTGAAAACCATGCCTCCGTGCAGCACAAGCACCTAATGCCCGAGCTGCGCAAGGACGAGAACGGCATCGAATACTGGCTCTATGAAGGCCGCAGGGCAGGGGCGATCGGCCTCAATGCCGTGGTTGGGCGGGTCAAGGAAGAATATGGCTGCGAGCCGGTTTCCTACAGCCAGATGCGCAAGGGCAGCTGGGATATCCACGCCCGCATCGAGGACATGAATGCCAACGGCATCCTCGCCTCGATCAACTTTCCCAGCGTGATCCAGTTCGACGGCGCGCTGTTCCACAAGTTCGACGACCTCAACCTCGCGCGGATCATCCTGCAGGCCTACAACGACTGGCACATCGACGAGTGGTGCGGCACTTACAAGGGCCGCCATATTCCCACAGCCGTGCTGCCGTTCTGGGACGTGCAGGCAACCGTCGAGGAAATCGAGCGGGTGGCCAAGAAGGGCTGCCATTCAGTTACTTTCAGCGACAATCCGTCCACCAAGGGTCACCCCAGCATTCACAGCGAACATTGGGAGCCGTTCTGGAAGGCCTGTGCCGACAACGACGTGCTGATCAATATCCACATCGGCTCGGGCAATGCCGCGCCGCATGCCTCGCTGGATTCGCCGATCGACGCCTGGATCACCACCATGCCGATCTCGATCGTCAATTCAGCAGCCGACTGGCTTCATCTCAAGGCCTTGCAGTCCTACCCGCTCAAGGTCTCGCTATCCGAGGGCGGGATCGGCTGGATCCCTTATTTCCTCGAACGCGCCGATTTCGTCCACGAACACCACCACGCCTGGACCCACGCCGATTTCGGCGGGAAGAAGCCGAGCGAAGTGTTTCGCGAACATTTCCTCACCTGCTTCATCGACGATGCTTTCGGCCTGAAGAACATCGAGACGATCGGCGAAGACAACATCGCCTATGAATGTGACTATCCGCATTCGGACACCGTCTGGCCGGAAAGCGCGGACCGTTTCCTGGAAACGGTCAAGCACCTTACCGACGAACAGGTCAACAAGATCAGCCACCTCAATGCCCTCAAACGCGCCAATTTCGATGTGTTCGGCATGATGGGCGGGCGCGAGAACTGCACGGTCGGCGCGCTGCGGGCGCAGGCAACGCATGTCGATATCGCACCGCAATCGTTTGGCGGGCCGGCGCCGCTGGCCCCGGGCGAAGTTGCTCGCCGGGTGACGTCGGGAGATATTGTCAAGATGATGTCGGCAGTCGTGCAGTACGATGGCAAAGTCGAGCAAGCTGCCTGACGTGAACGATGATCCCTTCTGCGAGTTGCGCATCTATCGCGTGGCTGCCGGACGGGCACTGGATATGGAAGCGCGTGTGCAGGGCGATCTGCGCACGCTTTTTCCCAGGCATGGAATCCACCCGCTTGCCTGCTGGTCCACACTGGTCAGCCCCGTGTCGCCGGCGTTCATCTATCTGTCTCCGTGGGCCAACATGAACCAGCGCAGCGCCAGCTGGGCTGGGTTCTATTCCGATCCAGACTGGGCCGAAGTGCGCACCCGCACCAATGGGCCCGGCGAACTGGTCGAAAGCTATGAGGTCATGTTTGTCCGCGCAATTGTGCCCTGGGCCGGGCAAGCGGAGGCTTGCGCGTTCTCCGAGCTGATCATCCAGAACTGCGCCATCGGCAAGACCTTGGCGGTCACGGCGGAATTGAAGGAGCATGCGGTTCCGATCCTCACCGGAGAAGGCGCCCGGGTCCACGGCATTTTCGACATGATGAGCGGTCGCCCGTTGCCGGCGCTGGCCTTCCTGCTCGCCTGGGACAGCCTCGACCAGCGCAGCGCAACCCTGGGCCGCCTCGACGAACGCTCGCAGGCCAATCGTGCCCTCGGCAGTCCGGTCCTGCTGGAGCGTGCAGAACAACACCTGATTCGCCACCTACCGGTCGACTGGGCCTAATAGTCCGCTAGGTGCGGATGGTCAGGGGCGACTAGTGGAAACAGTGGCTGGGGAAGGGACCTTGCTCATCCGCTCTGGCAACCGACT
>JANLSP010000678.1:0-1663 GCA_031362485.1 Novosphingobium sp. | reverse complement strand
ACCATTTGCCCGCGTTCCTGCTTCATGTTGTCGCGCAGGTAATCGAAGCCGAGCTCGTTGTTGGTCGCATAGGTGATATCGGAATTGTAGGCCTCGCGGCGCTCATCCTCGGCAAGATTGGGCACAATAACGCCAACGCTGAGGCCCAGGAACGTGTATATCTGTCCCATCCAGTCGGCATCGCGCCGGGCAAGATAGTCGTTCACCGTGACGACGTGGACGCCTTTGCCTTCGAGCGCGTTGAGGTAAACCGCAAGCGTTGCCACCAGTGTCTTGCCCTCACCGGTCTTCATCTCGGCAATCTCGCCGCGGTGGAGCACGATACCGCCGATCATCTGCACATCGAAATGCCGCATGCCGAGCACCCGCTTGCTTGCCTCGCGAACAGTGGCAAAGGCTTCGGGAAGCAAATAGTCGAGTTCGGAACCCTCTGCCAGCATCGCGCGGAATTTCGCCGTCTGGCCCGCCAGCTCCTCATCACTGAAAGCTTCCAGATTGGTCTCGAATGCAGCAATCTGCTTGACGATCTTGTCGAGCGACTTGACGTAACGGTCGTTGGACGAGCCGAACATGGCTTTGGCGACTTTGCCGAACATATGAGAATCCTGTCGATGCTTGGAGACCGGCTGCAGGCCTTGCGCCGCGCTGATGGCGGCCGCTGCTCATCCGGTAGAATGGCGAAAATGCAGACGAAAGCGCGCTATTGGTGCGAGCGATCGCTGCCGATTTCGACCGTATTGGGTCTGTCAGTCCGTTGCGGCAAGGTGCATGGGCTGGGCCCGGTGCGCCAGATTCGCGCGATCTGCGGCTTGCAGCCAGACCGCGGCGCCGGGACCGAGACTTCTTCGCCGCCCCGCAATTGCACCGTCACTTCCGCGCCTGATCCTGCCGCAAAACGGGCCTGCGCCGGGGCGGCCTGGGATACCAGGCCGGCCAGCAAAGCCAGGATTGTCAGGATGAAACGGTTCATAGCATCGGTCAGATAGGGCCTCGCGACTCGCTAGTCCAGTCTGCATGATCACAATGGACGCGACCTCGCGTTGAATCTAAGGCTCTGCCCATGTCCGAAGCCATCTCCCCCCTCGCCCAGCCTTTCCCCGCCATCCCGCTAATTGCCGGGGTCACGCTGCACATCGCCCGCGCCGGCTACAAGGACTGGGGCCGCTGCGATCTGACCTATGTCGAGTTGGCCGATGGCACCGCTGTCGCCGGCGTATTCACACAAAATGTCTGCTGCTCGACTGAAGTGGAAATGGGACGCGCAGGCATAAAGGCCGGGCGTGCGCGGGCGCTGGTTGTCAATGCCGGCAATTCCAACGCTTTCACCGGCTTTCGCGGGCGCGAGGCGGTGGAACAGATCATGGCGCAAGTGGCGGCGCATCTGGGCTGCGCGACCTCCGAGGTGTTCGTCTCGTCGACCGGTGTGATCGGCGTGCCACTGCCCAAGGACAAGGCGCGCGAAGGCGTGGCTGCGGCGCTGACCGCTGCGCCATGCCGCTGGGAAGATGCCGCGCGGACCATCGGCACGACTGACACGTTCCCCAAGGGTGCAATCGCCACAGCCGTGGTCGATGGGCGCACGGTGACGCTCGGCGCGATCATCAAGGGCAGCGGCATGATCGCGCCCGACATGGCGACCATGCTGGGCTATGTGTTCACCGAT
>JANLSP010000670.1:0-5984 GCA_031362485.1 Novosphingobium sp. | reverse complement strand
CAGAGACATGGAGCACCTGAGCCAGATCACTCTGAAATCGCTTGTTCGCATCCCGGGCGTGCGCGACGTGAAATCAATCATCGTCCTCGAGACAATCAAGGAAGCCCGCTCCGCACCACTGGTATGATCAGGGCATTCCGGGCAACTCTCATTGCAATTCGAAGTGTGTTACCGGCGAGCGCCGCGATGTTTTTGTTGGCTCAGGAAGAGGCACTCCCTGTCAATGTCAAGCCTCAGGCAACAAGGCTCTGCCACTCGGCCAGCGCGGCCGAGCGGCGGTGCTGGAGCTGTCAGTCTGGCCGTGTCTGACTGCACCTATGATTTGCACTCGCTGGAAATCCCGCAGAACGAAGACATTTCGGGCGCGAGAACCGCGCGAGGCCCCTTCAGGGGAAGTTACTCAGGACTGTCTGGTGCGCGACGCAGTCCGGAGCGAGCCAGTCTCAGGGCGGAGAATTCCCGTGTTTAGGGAAGATTCCAGGGAATTTGCGCAACTTTGTCCCAATCTGTGATTTTGGTGCCCAAGAAAATGGCTAGCACACAGCGGGTTACGCCAAAATTTCCCGCGAGAGTGCTTAGGGAATATCTGATGGCGCGCAGGGAATTCGCTGCGTCAATGCGTTGCCGCTAAGTACGACAACGTGCGATGGGGCCCGGTGATCGCTGGGGGATCCCATAAGCGGCATTTCCACACCAAAGGCATGGTGCAAGAGCACCGTGCAGTTGCATAAGCCATCAATTGAAGGCATATGAGACCGGTTGGTGCTCGCACCGGCCGCACATCGAATGTGGTTTTTCCCCGACCACAGAAAGCGTCGTTCTTTCTGTTAAATGGGGACTCCAATGAATAGCTCTATTGGTCGTTTGGATCGCGATTTTGCGATCGAATATGTTTCGCTGTCCGGTATCAAGGACAATCCGCTCAACCCGCGACTGCACCCGGCGCGCCAGGTCAAGGCGCTTGCACGCTCGATCAGCGAATTCGGCTTTGTGGTGCCAGTACTGGTCGACAAGGATGGCATGCTGATCGCAGGCCATGGCCGCATCGAGGCCGCACGCACTTTGAAGCTGGACACAGTCCCGGCGGTCAGGATCGAGCACCTGACACCTGCCCAGCAGCGCGCCCTCATGCTGGCTGACAACAAGCTGACCGACATGAGCATGTTCGATGAAGGGTTGCTCGTCGAGAATTTCAAGCTGCTGGAGGTAGAAGGCTTAGACCTCGATCTGGAATCCAGCGCGTTCAGCATGGGCGAGATCGATGTCCTGCTCGATAGTCCCAAGCAGGCGGACAAGCCCGATCCGGATGATGACCTCGAAGGACCACTAGATGGCGCGGTGGTCAATCGTGTCGGAGACTTTTGGCAATTGGGCTCGCATCGACTGGCCTGTGGCAGTGCTCTCGATCCGGAAGTCTGGCACAGTCTCATGGCCGGCGAAAAGGCAGTCATGAGCATATCGGATGTGCCATACAACGTTGCCATCAAGGGAAATGTCTCCGGTCTCGGCAAGATCAAGCACGACAACTTCGTTATGGCCAGTGGGGAGCTGGACCGGGACGAGTTCACTGCCTTCCTGGAAAGTGCATTCCGCCAGCTGACCCGGCACTCACAGCCGGGCTCCCTGCATTTTGCGTTTATCGACTGGAAACACACCCGTGAGATGCAGGCAGCCGGCAAGGCTGCATTCAACGAGCTGAAGAACATCATCGTCTGGGACAAGGGCGAGGGCGGGGGAATGGGCTCGCTTTACCGCTCGGCTCACGAGCTGATCTTCCTCTGGAAAGTCGGCCGGGCCAAACACGTCAACAATGTATCTCTCGGGATGTGGGGCAGGAACCGAACGAACATCTGGCGCTATTCGGGAATCAAGGGCTTTCGCCATTCCGATGAGGGCGACCTGTTGGCGCTGCATGCCACGCCAAAGCCTGTTCGGATGATCGCCGATGCCATGCTCGATGTGTCGAAGCGCGGTGATCTGGTGCTCGATGCGTTCCTGGGTAGCGGGACGGCGATCATTGCGGCCGAACGCGTCGGTCGCCGCTGTTACGGTTGCGAACTCGATCCCAGGTTTGCCGATGTCATTATCCGGCGCTTCGAACGCCATTCAGGCGAGCAGGCGATCCACGCCGCAACGGGCCGAACGTTCGCCGAGATCTCCGCAGAACGCGCCGTAGAATGCGGGGAGGCGGGACATGGCTGAAGCTAGCTATGAAGTCGGTTACGGGAAGCCGCCGAGGCACAGTCAGTTCAAGAAAGGGCAATCGGGATTCCAGGGCCGAAAGCACAAGGCGAAGAAAAGTGCTGCCGACCATTTCGATGCCACTTTGGCTGAATGCATCACTGTCGTCGAAGGCGGCAAGACCATCAAGCTTACCAGACTTGAGGTCTTCATCCGCCAATTGGTTGCCCGCGCCATCAATGGGGAACGCCAGGCATCGAAGCTTCTGCTCGACCATCTGCAGCGTGACCACGAGCGCCCGGCCGAGGATGCCCCGGGGGCCGAGGACGACTTTCTGATGGCAGAGCTGGTCAGGATACTCGATGCCGGGGGAGAGCAGCCATGAGGTCCGCCGCAATCTCCCGGGAACACCTGCACGCGCTGGCGCGCAGTGACTTCAGCTACTTTGCCCGGGGCGCGATGAAGGCCTTGCTGCCGGCGACCGAGATCCTGTGGAGCTGGTACCTCGATCTCATCTGCAACAAGCTCGAAGATGTGATCGAGGGGCGTATCCGCCGCCTGATCATCAACATCCCCCCGCGCTATGGCAAGTCGTTGATCGCTTCAGTGTCGCTGCCTGCCTACATTCTGGGCCGCAAGCCAGAAGCCGAGGTGGTATGCATCAGCTACGCGCAAAGTCTTTCCGAAAAGATGGCCCACGACACCCGGCGGCTGATGAACAGCCCCTACTATCACAGGCTGTTCGGGCCGCGGCTGACGTCGCCGCGCGCGAAACTGGGCGAGCTCAAGACCGTGCAGGGCGGATGCCGGCTGGCAACAAGTGTCGAAGGCACGCTTACTGGCCGCGGCGGCGACTTCATCCTGATCGACGATCCCCTGAAGCCGGGGCAAGCTTCTTCCGACACCTGCAGGCAGGCGGTCAACGACTGGTACGACAGCACAGTGACCTCACGCCCCAACAACAAGGAGACAGGTGCGATTGTCATCATCATGCAGCGCCTGCACGAGGATGACCTGGTCGGGCACCTGACAGCGCAGGGCCAGTGGGAGGTGTTGTCGCTGCCGGCCATTGCCGAGGAGGATGAGGTCCATGTCCTGCGGACGCCGCTGGGGATGCGCGTTCATGTGCGAAAGGGCGGCGAGCTCTTGCACCCGGAGCGGGAGTCAATGGCAACCGTTGAACAGCAGCAGATCGACATGGGTTCCTATACTTTTGCCGCGCAGTATCAGCAACGACCGGCCCCGGCTGGCGGCGGCGAGATCAGGCCCGAGTGGTTCAGGTCATACGATGCGCAGCGCCCGCCCGAGTTCACGCAGATCATCCAGAGCTGGGATACGGCTTCCAAGGACAGCGAGCGGTCAGACTACTCGGTCTGCACCACCTGGGGGCAAACCAGGGAGCGCCAGTACTACCTCATCGACGTTTACCGTGACCGGCTGCAGTTCCCCGATCTCAAGCGCAAACTGCGCCAGCTCGCCGGACTCCACAAGGCATCGCACGTCCTCATCGAGGACACAGCTTCCGGCATCCAGCTCCTCCAGGAGTTGCGGTTCGAAGGCCTGAGCAGCATCCAGGCGATCAAGCCCAAAGGGTCAAAGTACGAGCGGCTGATTGCCCGAACGCCACTGATCGAAGCCGGCAAGGTCTGGATCCCTGACCAGGCGCACTGGCTGGACGCATTCCTCCACGAAGTGGCCATGTTCCCCAATGGGCGTCACGACGACCAGGTTGACTCGCTGTCGCAGGCGCTCGCATGGCTCCATGACACCGGCGGGGCAGCGCACTGGCTATGGGCTATGGATGAGGTCGACAGACTGCGGGGGTTGGATGGAGGCAATGGCGCTGCACCAAAAAATCCAATGCTGTGATCACGCCCTACGCGATGGCAGTGTTCGTTGTAGCCGCCATGTCGCTGAGACTACCCGCAAATGCCCGGGGCTTCGAGTTCGCTATTGCCGGGGAAGGTGCTGTCAGACCAATCGAGATGTGTTTCCAATTGACGCAGCTATCGCCAGATCGGCTTGATTTCAGGCCATGAGTGACCGCCACTCAGCCAGGGCGATCGAGCGGCGAAGTTTGCAGGTCTGGCGATCGACGAGGTGGCGTTCCTTATTGATGTTGTTGTGCTGGCTTGCGGGGACCGAAGCGAACTTATGTAACGACTCCATCCGTCGGAACCGGAGCATCGCCCACTCTCGTCGCCTGAATGGAAGGAGTGAGTTTTCAGCCCGGTTGTTCAGCCAGCGGCCCATCACGCGCCGGCTGAGATTACCCAGTTCGCGCATGGCTGCAGGGTATGATCGCAGCCCGTCGGTGACGATAGTCCCGGGACAGCCGTGCCGCTTCATCGCACGCTTTATGAACCGCAAAGCCGCAGCTTTATCGCGGGTTTTCGTGACGCAGGATTCCAGGACTTCGCCCTCATGATCCACCGCCCGCCACAAATAGTGCATCTCCCCATTGATCTTCACGTACATCTCATCGAGGTGTGCCAGCGCCACTGTCGAAATTCACATAAACGGATAGCGAACTTCTGATTCAGGACACTAGCGAAATACAACTGTCTTCGCGCCATCAAGCAATATCCGCCGCTGCGCATACCAGGCAACTGCGCGGCGCAATACTGCAGATTCGACGTCGCGGCCTGCGGCAATGAGATCATCGGGAGTCAGGCTATGATCGACGCGGACCGTATCCTGTTCGACGATCGGACCTTCATCAAGGTCATTCGTGACAAAATGAGCAGTTGCGCCGATAACCTTGACGCCGCGGTCAAAGGCTTGATGATAGGGTTTTGCCCCCTTGAAACTTGGCAGGAAGCCATGGTGTATGTTGAGGCACCGGCCTGCCATTGCCGCACACAGATCGGGGCTGAGGACCTGCATGTAACGCGCAAGAACCAGCAATTCGCTGCCATAACCGGCGATGAGCGAGGCCAGCTGCGCCTCGCTCTCCGCCTTTGTCGCAGATGTTACCGGCAAATGGTGGAATGGCACACCGGCCCATTCGACGAAGCTGCGGTGCGTTTCATGATTTGATACGACCGCGTCTATGCGGATCGGCAAGACACCAGACTGCACGTCATGGATCAGATCGAACAGGCAATGGCCGAAGCGCGAGACCATTATGATCGTGCCGACCGACCCTCCCTCGAACAACTGCCAGGTCATTCCAAGTGCCTGCGCGACGGGCGCAAATCGCGTGCGGACCGAAGCAGCGTCGAGCGCACCGCCGTTCGCAGCGGCAAACACTACACGAAGCGACAGCCGCCCCTGCGTGCGGTCAAGAAAGTGACTGCTCTCGCGGATCGTTGCCCCGGCGGCGCTAACGAAGCCGGTGACCGCCATCATGATGCCCGGGGCATCATCGCAGCGGAGAACCAAAGTGAGCGGATTATCTGTCATCAACCGTCTCCGCCCAGGCTTCGAGGTAAGACGCGAATGATCGGCGCGGCAGGACAAGGTAAGAGTCCACCCCGTCAGCGACCAGGACAATCTGCGCGCGGCCAAGCAGCGTGGACACAGCTGCGCCCGGTTGCATTCTGTCTAGGTCCAGACTGCATCCCGCTGACAGAAACCAGCGCGCGCGCGGACCCACGACACGATATAGTGCGCGATTGCCGGAAACATCGACGACCACCCCGCCATAGGTGCCAAGGCGATCACACAGCGCGCTGCCATCGCCATCTTCGGCAATCGCCAGCCATTCGTCCGGACCGATCGCCACGATCCGGTCGGATCCATCCAATATTGACTGACCAGGAGCTGGCAGGCCATGCGCACTGCCGCCGCGCAGGCGCAGC
>JANLSP010000660.1:0-8843 GCA_031362485.1 Novosphingobium sp. | reverse complement strand
AGGATCGGCGCCAACATGTCGTCGCAGTCGCAAAGGGCGTCGAACGGCTTGCCATTGAATGTGCCGCTGATTGGCGGCGGCGGGTTGTTCTCCAGTATTGCCAACGCCTCTTTCATCTGTCCTTGGCGAACGTGATCAAGGGCTTGGATTCGTGCCGTGCATTCCGGTGTCAGTGGACCGAACGATTTGGGTTTCTCGCCGTCATGCATCACGCGCCGCCGCATCTTCTCGGCTTCGGTCAGCAGCCGATAGCCGTCCATCGTGGCATTGATCTCGACTTCGGGAAAATTAACCAGCGCTCCCTGCTTCGCGGCGCGGTCCAGGTCGCCGGCAAACATCGCCAACTCAAACAGAAACAATCGACGCTGGGCATCGGTCGGATGCGCTTTCACCGTGCCGAGTTGGGCATCAATCGCCGCACCGAGTTGGCCGGCCTTGAACAGGTCGCTGGCATTCATGGAGATAGTCCTTGCGTAGGCCGCCGCTGCAAATGCGTAAACGACCGTTGAGTATTCCTACCCAAAGTGACCCCGACGGGGTAGGTGCGCGGTACGGCAATTTAACTCACGCGAGTTTCTCAGCTAACGGTGGCAATTGTTGGTCGTTTTTCGCCTTCCGATCATAAAGCCAAGTCCACTCGCCGAGGCGGTCAAACGTTCGCCTGGGGATTTGTTCTTCGGTGAAGCGCCACGACCAGTTGCCGTCGGCGACACCGGGAACGTTCATGCGTGCCGCGCTGTCGAGACCCAGCACATCCTGCAGCGGCGCGATCGTCAAGTCGGCCGTGCTGGCCCAGGCCATCCGCATCATTTCGCCGGCCGGGTCGGCCTTCACTTGCGGGGCGTAGTCCAGCAGGAACTTCTTTTCTTTCTCGGGCAAGCCGGCGAACCAACCCGCTGTCGTGTCATTGTCATGCGTGCCGGTGTAGACGACAGTGTGCTTGTCGTAATGGTGCGGAAGAAATCGGAAAGTCGGGTCGCCGCCGAACGCAAATTGCAGGATGCGCATCCCGGGAAGGCCGACCGCATCGCGCAGCGCATCCACTTCCTTGGTAATCAGGCCCAGGTCTTCAGCGACCAGCGGCAAGCTCCCGATCTCTTTAGCCAGCACGTCGAACAGATCGCGGCCCGGCCCCGGCACCCATTCACCCTTCACGGCATCTTTCGCATCGGCAGCAACATGCCATGCCGCCTCAAAGCCGCGGAAGTGATCGAGACGGACCACATCGACGTATTGCAGAAGCGCCTTGAGGCGTCGCACCCACCAGCCGTAGCCGGTTTTCTTCAGGGCGTCCCAATTGTACAGAGGGTTGCCCCAAAGTTGCCCGGTCTTGCTGAAGTAATCGGGCGGTACGCCGGCCACGACGGCAGGCTTGTGATCCTTGCCTAGCAGGAAAATCTCGGGGTGTGCCCACGCATCGCACGAGTCGGCGGCAACAAAGATCGGCGCGTCGCCCAGCAAGCGCACGTTCTTGCTATTGGCATAAGTCTTCAACGCGGTCCACTGATGCGCGAACATGAACTGGCGATAGCATTGATATTCAATGGCGGCCGCGTGATGCGATCGAGCCTGCGTCAGCGCATTGGCTTCCCGGCGCATCAATGGCTCGGGCCAGCCGCGCCAATCGCCGCCGCCGTGTGCGTCTTTGAGGGCCATGTACAAAGTGAAGTCGCCTAACCAGTCGGATTGCTGCTGACGATATTCGTCAAAAGAGGTCCGCAGTGTCGGCGCGGCTCCGCGCTGAAACGATTCCCACGAACGCTTGAGCAGCCATTCCTTGAAACTCGGTACCTGTGAGAAATCCACACGCTGCGCGGGGAACGATATGCCAGTCATCTCCGACGCTGCGATGAGCCCCGCGCCCTGCAGCATCTCCGGGCTGACCAACAGCGGATGCCCGGCGAAGGCGCTGAACGATGAGTACGGCGAGTCGCCTTGCCCCGTCGGCCCCAGCGGCAACACCTGCCACCACGATTGCCCGGCCGCCGCCAGGGCATCGACCCACGAATACGCCGTCGGCCCGACATCGCCGATGCCGAACGGCCCGGGCAGCGAAGTCGGATGCAGCAGAATCCCGGCCGAGCGCGTCAGCCACGGAGAGTTCGAGTTCATGGGGAAAGTGTATCGGATAACTTTGGCGCAATATCTTGACACTGTTCGCCACGTCGATCTTTGGGCTTCAATTCATGGCCGATTCACCGACTCCCGCGCAAATCCACTCCGCGAATGAAGCACTCGATGCTCAGGTGCGCGAGATCGTGCGCTGGCACTTTGATCCGGACACGGGCACGCCGTTCTGGCTGGACCGGGCCAAGTCGTTCAACTTCAACCCGGCAAAAGATGTGCAGGGCTTCGCGGACTTGAAGCTCTTCGGCAGTTTTGAAGACGACTGGCTGCGAGCGGGGCCTGGCACGGATATTTCACGTTGGGTGCCGCGGGCCTACTGGGGCAAGAAGCCGGTGTACGTGTTCGAGACCGGCGGCACCACCGGTGTGCCGAAAACACGCATCGTCGTCGAGGATCATTGGCTCGACTATGAATTGATGTCGGAAACGTTACCCGAGAAACACTTTCCGCACGGCAGCCATTGGCTCATGCTCGGACCATCCGGGCCACGCCGTTTGCGCCTGGCCATCGAACATCTTGCGCAACATCGCGGTGGCATTTCCTTTTGCGTCGACCTTGACCCTCGCTGGGTCATCAAGCTGTTGAAAGACCGCAAGATCGATGAAGTCAACCGCTACAAGGAACATTGCATCGACCAGGCGCTGACCATCCTGGCGGCCCGGCACAACATCAAGTGCATGTTCACTACGCCGAAGTTGTTGGCCGCCCTCGATGAAGCGTTGCGCGCCGGCCGGTTGGAAGACATGCGCCGCAAAATTGGCCATCCCGTCCCGGCCGGCAGCCTTCGCAGTATCCCCGACACTGGCATCACCGGCATCTTCAGCGGCGGCACCGAGTTCACGCCCGAGTTCACACGCGAAGCCGTGGAAGAGATGCTGGAAAACCGCGCCTACATGACACCGACTTACGGTAACACGCTCATGGGTCTCGCCTGCTCCAAACCCGTCGGCCCGGACGATGGCTACAAGATCACGTACTACGCCCCGCAACCGCGGGCCGTCATTCAAGTTGTCAATCCGGACAATTACGACCAACTGGTTGATTATGACAAGACCGGCCGGGTGTTGTTGACGACGCTAACTAAAGAGTTCTTCATGCCGCGCTTCCCCGAGCGCGACGAAGGGGAGCGCGAACCGCCGTATGAAAAGTACCCGTGGGACGGCGTCAGCGGCGTGCGGCCATTCAGCCAACTGGCAGAGGGCACGACGGTGGGGGTTTATTGACCATCGGCTTCGTTAATACGCCACTGCCCGCCGATCTTTGGGTCGCGGAGGCTCTTCACCATGTCCAGGCAGGCACGTCTGTAGCTCGGAAAGAGCAATCGCTGTTTGTCATCGCGTTCCGGCAGCACATCGGCGAATCTTGGTAGTGTGGAATGGCGCAGGCCGCCGTAGCGGTGGTGGACACCGTGGTAGGGTTCGTGCAGCAGTGTGAAGCTCATCAACTTGCCGAGGGGGCCGGGAGCGACGATACTGCGTGTCAGGCCAATGGGGTCATTCGCCGTCAATCCAAGATGCTCGATATATTTTCGCACAGCTTGCATATTGCCTGCTAACCACGATGGCAAAGCAAAGCCGATCAGGAAGCATTTCCACCATCCCATGACGGCGACCATCGTGAGCACCGTCGACCATGTCGCAATGATCAATGCGAGTTCGAGCCAGATGCGCCGACGCACCGCCGGTTCGCGGATGAGTGAACCGGGTCGCAGGAATGCCCGCAAGAACACGCCCGGCGTCCATAGGGTACCGAACATAAGTTCCAGCATCGCGCACATCCGCCGTTTCCACAATGGTTGTGTTGGATCGACGAATGGCCAAAACTCCTCATCGCGCACGGACGCCTGATACGAATGATGCGCATAGTGCATGGCCCGGTACAGCGACAATACGACAAAGCTGCCGGTGGCGATGAATAGGCCGTAGCACTCGTTGAGAACTCGGCTCGGCGCCAGGTTGAAATGCACAGCCTCATGAATCATCAGAACGTGGGCGTGCATCAAATGCGCCGTGATCGGCACCAACATGACAACCGCCCACCACGGGCCGTCGTAGATCAGCACCAGCATAGTGGTCACCAAGATGGCGAGTACAGTTAACGTGAGGCCCAACGAAACCCACGTGTCCGCCCAGCGCGGGCCGTTGGCGGCGAGCAACTCCTCCTTGGCGGGAACGGCATGCAAAGCGGCACCTCAATGAGAAGTACGCCACAGTTGGACCGGGCAGGTACATATTATTGGGCCAATTGCCCGATCAAGGGGCACGGGCGACGAATAACTTGATGGCGGTGTTGCTCCGCCGGCCCATCCGGCAGCTAAGATAGCTGTGACCGGGGTCTTTGACTCTGGCATGGCGACATAATCGGCCTGACAGGGGCCACTTACAGTATTAATGGAGCCGGGATGCTTTCCCGTTGGCTGCTCGCCCTGAGTCTTTTCGCCTGGTTATCGGGTTCAGCCTGCGCGCGGCCACCCGAGCCGGAACCGCCGGATCAGGGCATCTTTGTCACCGTCGCCAACCCGATCACGTCGGCGTCCGTCAATCAAATCCGCGAGACCGTCACGCGGGCGGTCCAGCGCAACCCCCTCAAGAAGATTGTCTTCGACTTCAACCCCGGGGGTAAAGAGGCCGCCACGCCCGACTTCGGCCCATGCCTCGACCTGGCCCGTTACATCAAGTCGCTGCGTGGCGAAAAGAACGTCCTGACAATTGCGTTCCTGAAAAACAAAGTCACTCGTCATACCGTCTTGCCGGTGCTGGCGTGTGATGAACTGGTGATGGCACCAGATGCGGCAATCGGCGCGGTGTCGGCCAACCCCGGCACTTCGCCTGACAAGGTTGATGTCGTCAACTACGAGAGCTTCGTCCTGCCCGGCCAGGCCCCTCTCGTGTTGAAGATGCTGGATTCCAAAGTTGAAGTGCTAAAGGGTGAGCGCAACAACGCGGCATGGTACATCGATGCACGCAAAGAAACGGAAGCGGCCCGCGAAGGCGTGGTCATCGCCGACAAGAAACCGGTGCTGCGGGCTGGCGAACTCGGGTTGTATCGCGCGACCGACGCCTTGAAGTTCCAGCTGAGCAAGGCGACACTCGCCAGTCGGCAACAAGTTGAGACGCGGTACAACATGCCGCCCGGCAGCCATCGCGAAGATGTGCTGATGGATCGCAACCGTGTTTGCTGGCGGTTGATAGTGCAAGGCGATGTCAACGGCGGCTTGCAAGCGTCGCTGAAGCGGCAACTGGAGCGAGCTACCCGCGCGGGTGCCAATCTCCTCATCCTGCAATTGCAACTCGAAAGCGGCGGGGGCAACACCGTCATTGCCCGCGATATTGCCGAGCAGCTACGCGCCTTGCGAACGCCGGATGGTCAGGCTGTGATGACCGTGGCCTACATCCCGTTCAACGCCGGCGACGCGGCGACCTTCATTGCCCTGGGTTGCAACGAAATCGTGATATCCCAGATCCGACGCATGGGCAAGCGGCGGTGCGATTCGCGCACTTCGGAACCGGTGGCAGGCCATTTGCGTTCGCTGCTGTCGCCGCCCTGGCGCAAGTCTGCACCCGCGGAAAAATAACGTCCCTTCGATTTGATCAGCATGACCTTCAACTCGGGCGTGTCGCGGAAACGGTGCACGGCCTGCTCGATCAGGTCGAGCATCTGGCTGCTCATGGCGTTGAGCTTGTCGGGACGGTTGAACGTCGCAATCAGAATGTTGTCGACGATATCGACCAGCAGATGCGGTTCTTCACTCATGGGAACCTGTTCCTCTCTCATTTTCTCAGCCTATTTCGGCTATTACATGTCCGGCGGCCTGAATCATGCCCACCTTGGTCAGCGCATCGCTCATCGGCATGGCGTCGGTGCCCGAGGCTGCCTTGATCGAATCGATGATCTCTTCCGGATTATCGCCTTCCAGCACATATTGCGTCAGCAAAGTCCAGTGCGGCGCGTTAAGATCGTAGACGCGTTGGAAATCGAGCCGGACCAGTTCAACGCTGACCACGCCAGGCATGCGCGCAACATCGCCAAGGTGCTGTGTCTCGTACCAGGCGACAAATTCCTCCTCGCGGCCGGGCTGGGCGCAGGACAAGACGACATATTTGAAGCGTGCCAAGAACGAATCCCCTCTGCGCCGGTTTCGGCCTCAGCACTTGCCGCGCGGCGCAACATTGCGCAAGGTGTGTTGCATTGATGGAGCGACAGCATGACAAAAGTTGCAGAGCGCTGGGCAAGACGCCCCGCAGGCTCGAACTGGGGGGAATTCGGACCCGATGACCAGATCGGCCGGCTAAACCTGATCACGCCCGAGCATCGCATTAAGGCCGCCGAAGAAGTGCGCGCGGGGCTGGCCTTCTGCCTGTCGTTGCCGCTCGAGTGCCCGCGCGATCAGCTCAACCCCCGCCGTTTTCGGCCCGAACTGATGTTTTCGATGCGCGGCGAAGATGCGGCAGCGAACTATCCTTACAGTCTGGTGTTCCCCGGCATGTGCGAAGTGGTCAACGACGACCGCGCCACCTTGAGCCTGCAGTTTTCCACCCAGTGGGACGCGCTGTGCCACATGGGCCAGCTGTTCGATGCGGACGGCGACGGCGAGGCCGAGATTGTCTATTACAACGGCTACCGCGCGCATGAGCACATCTGCGGGCCGGTTGATTATCTCAAAGGCCGCGAAGCGCAGGATGGGCCGTTTGGCGCCATGGCGCTCGGCATCGAGAAGCTCGCCGAGACGGGAATGCAGACGCGCGGGGTGATGATCGACCTTCATGCCCATGTTGGGCTTGAGGCCGTGCCGGTGGGCTATGAGCGGCTCATGCGCATACTCGAGGCTGACCGCGTTGAGGTCGAGCCGGGTGACGCCTTATGCTTTCGCACTGGCTTCGACCGGGCTTTGCTTGCGCGCTATTGCGATGCCTCCGCCCCGTTCGATGCGCACCGCGGCTCTGGCCTTGATGGCTTCGATGACCGCCTGCTCAAATGGATCGACGACTGCGGCGCGGCGGCGCTGGTATCGGACAATGAAGCTGTCGAGATGACCCCCGATTTCACGCGCGAGAATGCCCATGGCATCCGCGTGCCGCTGCATAACCTGTGCCTGTTCAAGCTGGGTATCCCGCTGGGCGAACTGTTCCTGCTGAGCGACCTGGCCGACTGGCTGCGGGCTCATGGCCGCAGCCGCTTCCTGTTCACCGCGCCGCCGCTGCGCCTGCCGGGCGCAGTGGGATCACCGGTGACGGGAGTGGGAACAGTCTAGTTTCGCGCGCTACGCTTTTCCGGCGCAACCGTGATCCGAACCGTCTCACCGCCATTGCCGGGAAAGCCGGTAAACATGGCTTCGACCAGATTGGGCACCAGATAGGCCAGCCGGTTCGAAGTGGAGGCGGCTTCGGCCTTGCCTTCAAACAGGCGTGCGCTGTCTGCCCTGCGGTCGATCTTCAGCTCAATGCCGCTGGTATAGACAGTGTAGCTGTCATATTCGTTGCCGAACCAGGGGTCGTTCCAGCCATAGCCCCAGGCGCCATGGCCATAAAAGCCGCGCCGACCGAAATAGCCCGGATGTCCCCAATAGCCCGGGCCATAGCCATACCAGGGGGAGAAGAACGGATCCCGGCGGAAGCCGGAGGAGCGCACGGTTTCGCGTCCCTTGTCCACGCCGTAATCAAACCGCACCAGCAGGTTTGCCCGTTCCGGCTCGGCAACCGGGACATAGCCTAGTGTCGCCATGCGATCTGTGACCAACCGGGCATATTGCGAAAATTCGATGCCGCCCGCCAGCGCCGGATCATCGGCTACAACGGCGAACGTCTGGCCCGCAGGCGCGGGTAATTGCGACTGGAAGCGAGATACATCCGCCCGAAACGTGCTGGCACAGGCCGAAAGCGCTATCAGCAGCGCGGCAGCGGCCAGCGGCCTCAGGCGGACGAATGCAAAGGTGCGACTGGCTGGCATGGCTCTTTTCCCGCATTTTTGCGCGAATCGCATCCGGCGCTTTGCCGCTGCAATCGTCGCATTATCAACCATGGCCTAGCTGGGGCAGGCTGAACAGACGTTGAATCAACAGTGAGCCGAACCGGGACTCAGCCCCGCACCAGTCCCAACGCTGCATAGGCCGCTTCCAGCGTCGGTGCGGCCAGAGCGCGGGCCTTTGTCGAACCGGCCTTGAGTATCGCGTCCAGCGCCGCCGTGTCCTGGCGCAACTCGTTAAAGCGGGCATTGATCGGTGCAAGTCGATCCACCAGCAGTTCGCCCAAGGCCGGCTTGAATTTGCCAAAGCCTTCGCCGCCGAAGTCGCGCAGGACATCGGCAATGCTCGAGCCGGCCATTGCCGCATAAATGCCGACCAGATTGGCAGCTTCGGGACGTCCCTCAAGCCCGGCCTGGTCAGAAGGCAGCGGCTCGGGGTCGCTCTTGGCCTTCTTGATTTTCTGCATGATGGTGTCGGCATCGTCGGTCAGATTGATCCGGCTCATGTCAGAGGGGTCGGACTTGCTCATTTTGGCGGTGCCGTCGCGCAGGCTCAGGATGCGGGCTGCTTCGGGGGGAATGATCGGCTCGGGGAGGGTGAATATCTCTTTGCCGGCTCCAAAATCGTTGTTGAACTTCTGCGCAATATCACGCGCGAGTTCCAGATGTTGCTTCTGGTCATCGCCTACGGGAACATGCGTCGCCTGGTAGAGCAGGACATCTGCGGCCTGCAGCACCGGATAAGTGAACAGCGC
>JANLSP010000635.1:0-2027 GCA_031362485.1 Novosphingobium sp. | reverse complement strand
CGCCTGCGGCAAACTGGCCGATGCCTTCGACGATCGCGGCAACCACGTCGTCGCTTGCGGCGGCGAAGCGGGAGCTCTGCGCCAGTTCGGATATGCCCGCGTTGACCTTGAGTGCGAAGAATAGGTCATTGCTGGGAGGCTTGAACGACATGATGCGCTTTTCCTTGGCTTTGCTGGTATCCGCCTATAGCGGCAGGTCATGACGGACAACAGCCCGGCGATTGTGCGCAAAGTGAATGCGGCGGCCCTGGCCGAGGCGGCGGCGGTGCTGCGCGCAAGCGGGCTGGTCGCAGTGCCGACCGAGACGGTCTATGGACTTGCCGCAAGGGCGGATAGCGCCGCGGCTGTGGCGGCGATCTATCGCGCCAAGGGCCGGCCAGATTTCAACCCGCTGATCGTCCATGTCGCGGGACTGGAACAGGCGCAGTCACTGGCCCTGTTCGATGCGCGGGCGCTTGCGCTGGCTGACCATTTCTGGCCGGGCGCTTTGACTTTGGTGCTGCCTTTGCGCGCGGATACGGGGCTTGCCCCGGCGGTGACTGCCGGCTTGCCCACAGTGGCGCTGCGTTGCCCTGCACACCCTGTCATGCAGGCTCTGCTCCGGCAGACCGGCCTGCCGCTGGCCGCGCCTTCGGCCAACCGCAGCGGCGCCGTCAGCCCAACCTGCGCCGCGCATGTGGCCGCTTCGCTGGGCGGCAAGGCGCAGCTTATCCTTGATGGCGGTCCGTGTGCGGCCGGTATCGAGTCGACCATCGTTGCCTTGCGTGAAGGCGAAGAATGGCAGGTGCTCCGCCCCGGACCAATTGCTATGGCGGAACTGTCTGACTTTCTTGGCAGCAAACCCGTAACCGATGCGGGCACTGCGCGAATCGAGGCTCCCGGGCAGTTGGCAAGCCACTATGCGCCGGGAAAGCCAATGCGGCTGGGGGCACAGACGGCGGCTGCGGACGAGTTTCATATCGGCTTTGGCGGGGTTGCCGGCGATACCTGCCTGTCTGCCGTGGGCGATCTCGCCGAGGCTGCGGCACTGCTCTATGCGGCGCTGCACGAGGCTTCGGCATCACCGCTCCCAAGAATTGCCATCGCGCCGGTGCCGGGTGAAGGCATCGGCGAGGCAATAAACGACCGCCTCCGCCGCGCGGCAACCTGACTATTCGGCCCTGCGGGGCGCTATCGGCGCGATCCGCTCCAGTTCGGCGATATCAGCGTCTGCCCGCTGGCAGGCCGCATCGTTGCCCCTGGCGCACTGGCGCGCATGTTGCTGCTGGCTGCGTTCCAGCCGGCCAAGCCGCTCCTCGCGCAGTCGCAGCTGGCGGCCGCGCTTCTCATCGGCCTCGGACTGGCTGGTGGTCGCCAGATCCACGGCCTTGCCTGCTACCCGCACTGGAGCTGTCACGACCTTTGCCAGAGTGCGCGCGACGCATCCCTGCAAAGCCACAAAGCAAAGCACTGCAAATATTGCTTGTCCAGACAGGCGCATTGCCGCGACCTCCAAGGTTTCAGCCATTGCATGGGCGCATTGGCCTTGCCGCAGTCTTAACCTGCTGGCCGTCAATGGCCACGCGAAAAGGGCCGCACCCTGCGGCGCGGCCCTCTTGTTCTTCGACAGGCTCAGGATAGTCGGCGAATGCCTTAGACGGCTTCGACTGCTTCTGCCGCCTCGGCGGCCGCTGCGGCTGCTAATGCCGCGGCGTTTTCATAATACTTTGGCGCGTGCTCATTGAGGATTGTCAGGATCTTCTTGAGCGCGGCGGGCTCGTCGGTCTTTTCCATCGCCGCAAGCTCGCGCGCGAGGCGCGATGAGGCGGCTTCGAAAATCTGGCGCTCGGAGTAGCTCTGTTCGGGTTGGTCGTCGGCGCGGAACAGGTCGCGGGTCACTTCAGCAATCGAGACGAGATCGCCGGAATTGATCTTTGCTTCGTATTCCTGGGCACGGCGCGACCACATGGTGCGCTTGACCTTGGGCTTGCCTTCCAGAGTGGTCAGCGCCTCACGCAAGGTCTTGTCCGAAGACAGCTTGCGCATGC
>JANLSP010000585.1:0-3520 GCA_031362485.1 Novosphingobium sp. | reverse complement strand
GTGCCCAGACCATCGCATCCAGCGGATTGGTGATGCAGATGACGAAAGCATCCGGGGCATTGGCCTTGATGCCTTCGCCAACCGCCTTCATCACTTTCAGGTTGATACCGAGCAGATCATCGCGGCTCATGCCGGGTTTGCGCGGGACGCCGGCGGTGACAATGATCACGTCGGCCCCGGCGATATCCTTGTAATCGTTAGTGCCCGTCAGATTGACGTCAAAGCCCTCGACCGGGCCGCACTGCGACAGGTCAAGCGCCTTGCCTTGCGGCACGCCTTCCATGATGTCGAACAGGACGACATCGCCCAGTTCCTTCTGCGCTGCGAGATGGGCAAGCGTGCCACCGATATTGCCGGCGCCGATCAGCGCGATCTTCTTGCGAGCCATGGAAGAGATCATCCTACGTTGTGGCGGGGCAGCGTGGGTGGATGCGGCCTGCGAGACCCCGCGCCAAACCAGGCCGCTCACGGGATGCCCGGTGCCCTAGGCGGCTGCTCGGCCTATTGCAACCGCGAAAAGCAGCCAATCCCGAAGTTTAATTGATAATGGTTCGCAGTAGTATTAGATCGCGACGCGACGGGGCGGCGTGCTTTCTTCGCGTTCTTTGGTCAGCAACATGGCTGCCAGATAGTCGGGCACGGCGCGGCTGAAATAATACCCCTGGCCCATTGTGCATCCTGCCTCGCGAACGGCCTCGACCTGCTCGATCGTCTCGAGCCCTTCTGCGACAATTTCCATGCCCAGTGATGTTGCCATGCCGGAAACCGCGCGGATGATCGCATCGCTCTTCTTGCCGGCGTGGATGCCCGAAACGAAGCTGCGATCAACCTTGATCTTGGAGAAAGGATACTTGTTGAGATAGCCGAGCGAGGAATAACCAGTGCCGAAATCATCGAGCGCGAAACGCACCCCGGCGTTGCTCAGTTCGTTGATGAAGTGTTCGGTATTCTGGCTGTGATCGAGCAGAACTGTTTCGGTGATTTCCAGCTCGAGCCGGCGCGGATCGAGCCGGGCCTCACGCAGAGCGTTGAGAATGCCCAGCGCCGCGCCCGGTGCCTTGATCTGGACCGGCGAGAGGTTAACCGCGATTGTGACGTCCTCAGGCCAGGCCGCAGCCGCCTTGGCTGCCTGTACCGTGATCCAGTTGCCCAGTGTGATAATCGCGCCGGTTTCTTCGGCGACGGGAATGAATTCGTCGGGACGTAGTTCGCCCTTTTCGGGATGGAACCAGCGCACCAGGGCTTCGAATGCGCGAATGCGGCCGGTCTTCAGGTCGATGATCGGCTGGAAGAAGATTGACAGTTCGTCGCGCTGCAGCGCCAGGCGCAGTTCGCTCTCGATTTCGCGGCGGCGCACCAGATCGCGGGTCATCGCGGGATCGAAGAAACTGACCTGCTTCCTGCCGTTGACCTTGGCATGATACAGTGCGAGGTCGGCACCTTGCATCAGCGTATCGATATCCTCGCCATCGTCGGGGAGCACTGCGATACCCATTGAACTTGCGATTTGCAGCCGGTGCCCATCGATCCGCATCGGCCGGGTGATCTCGTCCATCATCTTCTGGGCGAGCGCTTCGACTGCGCTATGGCTGCTCACTTCGCAGGCAACAATGAACTCGTCGCCGCCGAACCGGGCGACTGTAGCACCGTCGGGCGCCGCGTTCTTCAGCCTTGTTGCAACTTCTGCGAGCAGCTTGTCGCCGAGTTGATGGCCGAGCGAATCATTGACCTCCTTGAACTTGTCGAGGTCCATCCAGAACATGGCGAGCTTTTTCGAGGGGCCGAGCCCGGCAAGAGTTTCAACCAGGTGGTGATTGAGACCGGCTCGGTTGAGCAGGCCGGTGACCACGCAGCTGCGCGCCAGTATCTGCATGCGTTCCGCCAGTCTGGCGCTGGTTTCAGCCGCCGCGATCGAATTGCGCAAGGTGCGGAACACCTTGAGCGCAATCAGCACCATTGCCGGCAGCAAGGCGAAGACCGAGACCGCAAGTGCGAGCAGAGCGGGACTCTCCTGGCGCGCCAGCACGAAACAGATCGGCCCCAGCGACAGGACGACCTGACCTATCGCAATCACCAGACGGCCGGCGTTGCGCGCCGCGATCGCCGCTGCATAGCCGACCGCGTTGCAGACCATGAGCATTTGCACGTCGGGTGGCGCCTTGAGATGCACGGTCATCGCCGCCAACAGCCCCATGAACAGCGCATAGCTGAACGCACCCATTTCGTAGAGGGATTCGAGCTTCCGGCTGTCACGGCCAATCAGTCGCGGCAGGAAATAGGCCATAATGATGCGTGCGTAAGCGATCAGGGAAACAATGATCGCGAGGTTGGTGATCTGGGGCTGGTTAGTCTGCTGGGCGGCAACCAGACTGGCAAGTATGCCGGTGAGTGCCGCGATGGCAAGGCTCGAGGGCTGCGAATACAGGGTCTCAACCAGAATCTCGCGGACCCTGTCATCGAGCGAATTTGTGCCGAACAGCACACGCAATTTGGCGCGAAAGCGCTTGATAGACTTACTCCCAAGCCGGTGGTTTGGCCTTAAAGTCGATCTATCACCGAATGGTTAAGGCCCCGGAAGGCATCTGCCTTAATTTTGCGCTAACGCGCGCCGGGAAGCTTGCTGCGAAAGGCAACTGCGCCTGGCATGCGGCGGTCTAGCGCGGTGCAAATCGCCATCCACCAACGATAGTCCTCGCTTCGCCCATCGAAGAAGGCCGCTTCGGCATTGGCGCGGGCGCGGGCGGCGGCGGAAAGGCCATGCTCGGCGAAGTGGCGCAGCGCGGCATGCAGCAATTGCTCGCCGCCGATGACGTCGCAATTGTCGTTGGCTGCGCTCATCGGCATCGGTGCCCTGCGGAATCGCACAGTGGCGGAAACCAGGCCGGTGCTTGCAGCGACGAAATGGATGGACATTGAGCTGGGCGTTCCTGTGGGGGTGCGGATGCCAGCTATCTAGGCGAAAGCGCCTAAGCCTTTGTTTGGGGCTATGGTTTCTAAGCGGTTAGCTATTTCTCACCCGGAAGGACCGGCGCGGCGCGGCTTGCTCGCAGCCCCGCCCGACAAGTCTCGAATTCGCACACCGCTTGCGCCGTTTTCGGTTTGCTACGCGGGGGGATTGGCATTAGATCGATTTCGATCTGGCTGGAATTTTTCGGAGGCTCAGAAATCTAGGTAGAGCAATAGTTTAGAGTCGTAACATGATTGATCTATTCAACGCCATAACTGCTCTGGCCGTGCGGGGACTGAGATGAGCATCACGATGTCACGGACCCTGACATTAAAAGATGAGCGCAGGATTGCCGAAAGCCTGTCGCCCGAAATTGCCTGGCCGACGCTGCGACTGGCATTGCTGCTGCCGCTTGCCCAAGGCTTGCTTATTGGCGCGGCTCTGGGCGGTTATTTTCCGGTTTGGGCAGTGATCCTGCCGCTGGGGTATATCGTCTTCGCCTACTACACTCTGGTCCATGAGAGCATTCACGGTAATATTGTGCGGGCAACCAAATACGTTTGGGTGCATGGC
>JANLSP010000570.1:0-5746 GCA_031362485.1 Novosphingobium sp. | reverse complement strand
GCGCGGTCTGCGCCTGCTGGGTGACCTTCTGGTCGCGCGTCACATCGCTTATCTGTTCGTAATAGTTCAGCGCGATCAGATAATAGGCATAGGCGGCATCGCGATTGCCCGGATGGATCGAGAGGAAACGCTGCGCCGACTGGATCGACTTGGCGTAATCACGCGCGACATAGTAGCTGAACGAGCTCATCAACTGGGCGCGGCGGGCCCAGGGCGAATAGGGGTGCTGGCGCTCCACCTCGTCGAACAGCGCGGCGGCTTCCTTGATATCACCGCGATCCAGCTGGTCTTTCGCTGCCTGATAGAGCGTATCGACATCGCGGGCGACATAGGCGGTATCGCGGTTCTTGCCGCCCTTGCCGCCGCAGCCTGCGGTCAGCAGCAATGCGGTGGTGGCGGTGGCGATGAGTGCGAGCTTGAGCGGCGATTTGGTCAGCATGGCCGGACCTATAGCCAGCACAAGGCTGAACGCCAAGTGAAAGGCGAGGCGACAATCCCCGATAATGCAAAACTGGCGCGGCCGGTCTCATGCCGGTCACTTTAATCCATGTGCTTGATGCCTACCCGCAGATAGTCCCATCCCGTGATCAATGTCAGAGCAGCCGCAGCCCACAGCGTGGTGAGGCCGACGGTATGCGGCACATTTGCATCGAGGCCCGGCAGCGCGAATGTCCAGCCGGGCAGCGCCTTGCCTAGAATGAGGGCGCCCAGCGCGACCATCTGGAAAGTTGTTTTCCACTTGGCGAGCCGGCTTACCGGGACCGAAACCCTGAGCTCACCGAGAAATTCCCTGAGCCCCGACACCGCAATCTCGCGGATCAGGATCACCAGTCCCGCAATGACATGCAGGTCGCCCACGTAAGGACCGGTGAGCACGCCCTTCGCGCAGAGCACCAGAATGACCGCGGCAACCATGATCTTGTCGGCAATCGGGTCAAGGAAGATACCCAGCTTCGATACGGCCCCCTGTGTACGGGCGAGATAGCCGTCGAAATAGTCGGTAATTCCCATCAGGCAGTAGAGCGCAAATGCCAGGCCATAGCCCATCTCCCATTGCGGCCACCACATCAGCGCAACCAGCAGCGGCAGTGCCACGATTCGCGACAGGGTGAGCAGATTGGGCACGGACATCATGATTTTGCATGCATAGCCAGTAACCGAGCTGTACAAAAGCCCGGCTAAAGGACTTGCCGGGGAATGTGCATGGGTTAGGGTCAGGTTCGGGAAAGGCTACCAGAGGGCTTATGACAACCACGACCCATCTGGTGCGCTCGCGCCGCTTCCTGCCGCTGTTTGTCACGCAGTTGCTCGGCGCATTCAATGACAACCTCTACAAGAACGCGATGGTGCTGTTCGTCGTATACAGCGTCTATAATTCCGAAGCGGAGGAAGCCCGGTTCAGCGCGATTGCTTCGGGGCTGTTCATCCTGCCATTTTTTCTGCTTTCCGCGCTCTCCGGGCAACTCGCCGACATGCGCGACAAGGCGGCGATCATCCGCGTGGTCAAATTCTGCGAAATCCTGATCATGCTGGTTGGCGGCGCCGGTCTGGTGCTTGCCTGGCAGCAGCAGGCGATTGAAAACGTTGCAGTGCCGCTGATGTTGATGGCGCTGTTTGCCATGGGCGTCCATTCGACCTTTTTCGGCCCGATCAAGTACGCGATTTTGCCGCAGCATCTCAAGAGCGAAGAAGTACTTGCCGGAACCGGACTCGTCGAAGCCGGCACCTATATCGCGATCCTTGCCGGCACCATTCTGGCGGGCTGGATCGACGTTGAAT
This sequence comes from Novosphingobium sp., assembly GCA_031362485.1. Taxonomy (GTDB): domain Bacteria; phylum Pseudomonadota; class Alphaproteobacteria; order Sphingomonadales; family Sphingomonadaceae; genus Novosphingobium. Next base: position 3,967 of record JANLSP010000570.1, on the reverse strand, counting down.
GGGCTGCGCTGGCAGTGTTCCTGACTGCCATCGCGGGTTATCTGACCGGCCGGCAAGTGCCCCCTGCCCCGCCGCTGATCGACGCCGAGCCGCTCGACTACAACCCGATTCGCTCCTCGATTGCGCTGGTCCGCAACACCATGCACGACCGGAGAGTGTTCCTGGCGATCATGGCAATCAGCTTCTTCTGGACGATCGGCGCGGTGCTGTTCATCCAGTTTCCGCCGCTCGCCAAGAATGTGCTGCACGCCAGCAAGGAAGTCGCCAGTCTGTTCCTGGTGATATTTTCGGTCGGAATCGCGATTGGCTCGATTTCGATCAACGCGTTGCTCAAGGGCACGGTCTCCGCGCGCTATTCGCCGGTTTCAGTCATTATCATGGGCGCGTTCGTCGTGCTGTTCTACCTGGTCTGCGCGGTGTGGTCGCCCGACCGGTCAGACGAACTGCTCAATACCGGGCGCTTCATGGCGCAAACGATGGCCGTGCCACTGCTGCTCACCTTGCTTGGCATCGCTATCGCCGGGGGCATGTTCGTGGTGCCGCTCTATGCTTTCCTGACGACTTTCGTCGACAAGTCGCAAACCGCGCGCACCATTGCCGCGAACAATATCGTCAATTCGGGGGCAATGGTCGTCGGATCACTGCTGGCCGTTGGCATGAGCACAGCCGGTATCCAGATCGTGCATCAACTGCTGCTCAGCGCGGCGATGTGCCTGATCTCGGCCTGGCTCGGATATTTGCTCTATCGCGCCGAGATGGCCGCCAACACGCTCAAGTAATGAACAAAGTCACGGCAAGGAAGCTGGCGACATAGGCGCCCATGACATCGCGCCACTCACGCCGCGTCATCCGCCAGCCACGCGGTTGGTCCGTTTCAGGTCCGAAAAGATGCGCAGGCAAGCTGGCCCGGAACGGATGGCGAGCCGATTCGCTGGTCAGCACCAGGCTGCGGCGGGGGGGTGCGATTCTCATGGTCCTGCGTTAGGATTTGATTCACCATCCCTGCAATTGCCTTCACGCACCCAATTCGGGACATCCCGTTCCGGGACAGCGCGCCGGCCGGGAGTTAATCTTCAGACATTCGACAGGGCCAGGATATAATCCCATTCCGCCGGAGTGATCACCGCCACTGAAAGCCGCGAGAGTTTGATCAGCTCAATCTCGGCCAGCGCAGCATCGGCCTTGATCTGCTTGAGCGTGACCGGACGTTTCAGCGCCTTGACCGGCTTGACCTTCACCGCCGCCCATTTGCCCTCGGGATCAGTGGGATCGGCGAGGCCCGCCTTGCTGATCCGCACCACGCCGACGATTTCAAGGCCGACGTTGGAATGATAGAAAAACGCCTCATCGCCCACCTGCATGGCGCGCAGATTGTTCGCTGCGCGGTGGTTGCGCACTCCGTCCCAGGTGCCCTCGCCCTCGGCTACCAGAGTGTCCCACGAATAGGCATCGGGTTCCGACTTCAACAGCCAATAGTGTTTGGCACGGTCGGCCTTGCTCATATCTCGACTCCGCTGCGACAATCAGCCAAGGTCGATAGAGCCAAGTCCAACAGCGGGCCATAGTTGAAATGTTGCAGCTCCCCGTTCTCTCGCTCGATGATAGCCCAGCCGCTTTTGCAGAGGAATTGGTCAGCAGCATGCGCCGCTTCGGCTTCGCAATGGTTTGTGATCATGGCATTGATCCCGCCCTGATTGCGCGCGGCTGGCAGTTGACCGCAGCGTTCTTCGCCTTGCCCGAAGCCGAGAAGCGTCAGTACTATCGCCCCGAACTGGCCGGCGCGCGCGGCTATACGCCGTTCGGCACGGAGATTGCCAAAGGCGCCAGGCGCCATGATCTCAAGGAATTCTGGCATGTCGGGCGCGAATTGCCGCAAGGCGCGCCGTTTGATCCCAGCATGCCGCCCAATATCTGGCCTGACGGCCAGCCCGGATTCCGCGAAACATTCACCAGCCTCTATGCCGCCTTCGATGATGCGGGTGGGCGCATACTTTCGGCTATCGCCGTCGGGCTGGGGATGCACAAGGACTGGTTCGATCCCGCCATCGGGGGCGGCAATTCGGTGATGCGGCTGCTGCACTATCCGCCGATTGCAGATGCCCCGGATGGCGCTATCCGCGCCGGCGCACATGAGGATATCAACCTCATCACACTGCTGCTCGGAGCCGAGGAAGCGGGGCTGGAACTGCTGGAAAACGATGGCGAATGGATCACCGTCTCGCCGCCCGAGGGAGCCATGGTGGTCAACATCGGCGACATGCTGCAGCGCCTGACCAACCATGTGCTGCCCTCGACGACACACAGGGTCCGCAATCCCGGCGCTGCCCGGGCGGGCCACAGCCGCTATTCGATGCCCTTTTTCCTCCATCCGCGCGGCGACTTTTCCATCGCCACGCTGCCGCAGTGCATTTCGCCGGAGAGACCCGACCGCTACCCTGAACCGATTCTGGCTGACGAATATCTGCAGGAAAGGCTGCGTGAGATCGGACTGAAGGCCTGATCGCACTGGCTGCCGGGCTGCACTACGCAGAAACCGCTCTCCAGCCAGTCGGCTCCGTTTAACCATTTGTTTCCGGCCTGTGGTTCATAGGTCCCGCGAGGCAAATGGGGGCTGCTGACTTGGTTGGGGTATCGCAATCCACGTCCGATCATCGCGGCGCAAAGCAGCGCGCGCTCGGCGAGACCGAGCCCAACCGCGATATTGTCTCGTATGGCATAGCGATTGCCGCCATTATTCTGTTTATCGGCACTGGCGGCGCGGCGATGTCGCTCGCTGTTGACGCAGCGAACGGAGTCGGCCCGGGACCGGATACAATTCAGCTGTGTGCGCTGCTGCTCAACATCGCGCTGATCCTGTTCGGCTGGCACCGTCTGCGCAAGCTTTCGGACGAAATGCACGACCGGCAGGAAGGCGAGGCCAAGGCCTTGCAACTCGCCCAATATGACGTGCTCACCGGGTTTCTCAACCGGAGGGGCCTGAACGAGGCAGCTTCCCCGATGATCGCTCAGGCTGCGGAACGCGGCGAAGCAATTGCGCTGATCATGGCTGACCTTGATGGCTTCAAACAGGTCAATGATCTCTACGGTCACGGTGAGGGCGATCAGGTGCTCTGGGTTGGCGCCCGGCGCATCGCCGAAATCTTGCCGCAGCGCGCGCTGCTCGCCCGGGTTGGTGGAGACGAATTTGTCTGCCTTGTGACATTTGAACCTAATCAGCCTGGCCGGGTTGATGAATTTGCCGCCTGTCTGATCGCCTCCATCGCAATCCCGTCTGCTGCCGGCGAGGCCGAAGCGCTGGAAGCGGTGACTGTATCGATGGGCATCGCGCGGAGCGACTGGAAACAGGCACCTGATGCAAGGTCGCTAACTGTCGACGAGTTGCTTCGCGCAGCCGATGTCGCCATGTATCAGGCCATGCGTCAGGGGCGCAACCGCCACTTCTGGTATGATGCAACGATGGAGGACGAGCTCAAGGTCCGCCGCGAGCTTGAATCCGGGATCCGGCGCGGCATTCCGCTCGGCGAATTCGTGCCTTATTACGAACAACAAATCGATCTTGCGAGTGGAAGATTGACCGGCTTCGAAATGCTGGCCCGCTGGAATTCCCCGGTTTTTGGCCTGGTGGGGCCCCAGATCTTCATCCCGATAGCCGAGGAAATCGGGATGATCGACCTGCTGTCACAGGGTCTGATTGCCCAGGCCTTGCAGGATGCCAAGGCTTGGGATGCGGCATTGACGCTGTCGGTCAATATCTCGCCAGTGCAGCTGCGCGATCCGTGGTTTTCGCAAAAGTTGATCAAGCAGCTGGTCGAGGCCAATTTCCCGCCGCAGCGGCTGGAAATAGAAATTACCGAAAGCTGTCTGCACGAAAACGTCAGCGCGGTGCGCACGCTGCTGGCCAGCCTGAAAAACCAGGGCATCAAGATCAGCCTCGACGATTTCGGCACGGGTTACAGCTCGCTTGGCC